>CAJONM010000028.1 GCA_905235885.1 uncultured Clostridia bacterium | reverse complement strand
AGGGGGATGCCGTTCTTTTTAAGTATCTCTTTCTTTTTGGTTTCCAATATCCTGAACTTGTCCGACATTTCCTCTCGTACCCCCTTTTTATCGGGGCTTGACAAAATAACACGCAGCGTGTCGCTGCCTACGGAATTGATCTTTCTGTCTGTCTCCTCTATTTCCGGGAAACGCTCATATACATCTTTTACTCTTTCATCGCGTTCCTTTTCCTTACGCTTTCTGATCTCATCATATTCATTTATGATGCCTTCCAAAATATCAGCCCTCATTTGATATGACCTCCAAAATCTCGTCCTTTTTCTTCAGAATATCATTGAACCTTCGTATATATTCGAGAGGGTCTTTAAAATTAAATATCCTCTCTATCCTGTCTCCCATAACTATTTTCGAGGAGCCTCCGCCGCCCATGGCTATAATCGTCTGTTTCTCTTCCATGATATTTACATTGTACGCGCTCTCGGTGCCCGTCTTTGCATATCCAACATTTTCAAGGTTGCCGGAGCTGTTTTTCTGGCGGTACATATAGTACGGTATATATCCCTCTTCATTCATGCGGCGCTGTGTATATGAGAGCATTTTGTTCATATTTTCGCTTTCGGCAAGCTCGTTATCTGTCATCTTAAACTCCGCCGCCCTTTTAAGGCAAAGAGAATGCACCGTTATATTTTCGGGATTTAACCGTATGACTTTATCGAGCGAGCTTTTGAACATATCGGCGCTTTCGCCCGGCAGACCGGCTATCAGATCCATATTTATTACATCAAATCCTACATTTTTCGCCTTTTCATAAGCTTCATACACCATGTCGGCGCTGTGGCTCCTGCCGATCCTTTTTAATGTATCATCGTTCATGCTCTGCGGATTTATGCTTATTCTTTTTACGCCGTATTTTTTTAATACCTCAAGCTTACCCACCGTTACGGTGTCGGGTCTGCCTGCTTCAACGGTAAATTCCGACAGCTTTTCAATATCAAAATTTGAACGGAGTGCTTTTAATATTCTCTCAAAATATTCCTCAGACAGCGTCGTGGGAGTTCCTCCGCCGATATATATATTTTCCGTATACACTCCCATTTTATTTACGATCTCAGCCGTTTTTATTATCTCCTGCTCCAGCTTATCGACAAATTGCGGCATATATTTGCCGCTCACTCTCATATCCGCCGATACGAATGAGCAATAAACGCAACGCGTCGGACAAAACGGGATACCGATATACAGGCTTATGCTGTTTTGTCCCGTTTTTTCAAGTATTTTCCTTTCATTTTTCGCCACTGTCAAAGCAAGCTCCGTTTTTTCGTCCGATACCTCGTATACATTTTTGAAGATGCTTTTTATCTCATTTTCCGATCGTCCTTCATCCATCAGCTCGCGTGCGTTTTTGGCAGGTCTTATGCCGCACATTACGCCCCATGAAAAGTTTATTTTTCTTATCTTCAGGGCTGCGTGCGAAAATGATCTTGTACAGGTGGCGATAAATACTTTCTTTTTTTCTCTCTCTGTTTTTCCCTCGGCGTTATATTTAAAATAAAGATCCTCAAAATATGAGCTTCCTTCAAATACAATATGCGTGTACGCGTTTATCTCACCATGAGAATATATAAAATTCTGCATTATATATACATCCTCATGGTCTTTGAAGAATAATCCGGCAAACAGCCGCATCTCATATGGGCAGCTGTAGCCGTTCTGAATAATATTAATCATCTCTTACGCAAAAATTATATTTCTTTTCATATCCTATGCTCGTATCGTGACCGTGCCCCGGATGGACAATAGTATCATCGGGAAGAGTATAAAGCCGCTCCTTTATTGATCTGAACAAAATATCCATATTCCCCGTCGGAAGATCCCATCTTCCGCAGGAGCGCAGAAAAAGAGTATCACCGCAGAAAAGCTCGCCATTTGTATAGTAGCATACGCCGCAGCTCGTGTGACCGGGGGTGTATATACATTTTATTTTAATGGAGTCAAGCTCCAGAACATCGCCGTCATATAATATTTTATCCGTTTTTATATCGTCTATGGCGTAGCCAAGCCCATGCTTTGTAAGATTTATATTTGGGTTTGAGATGTTTTTGCTGCCGACATCGCCCGTAACTATCTTTGCGCCCGTTTTCGCGGCAAGCGGGATAACACTCATTATATGATCGTAATGGCAGTGGGTAAGCAGTATATATTTTACCGACACTCCGTTATCCGATATTAATTTGTTTATATCTTCTATTTTACAGCCGGGGTCTATTATAACTCCGTTTTTCGTTTCCTCGTCAAATAAGAGATATGTGTTTTCACCCGTTTCGTTATTGAAAATAGACTTGTATCGCATGGCTGTATTTCCTTTTTTATTTTAATCTTACGGGGAGTACCATATATGTGTATTTATCGCTGCCGTCCTCCGGTCTTATAAAGCATCCGCTCGTCGGCGCGGAAAATTCCATGATAACGGTATCATCGTCGCAGGCGTTGAGAGCGTCAAGCATGAACCGGCAGTTGAGTCCGATAAGGAGTTCGCCGCCGTCGTTTTCTACATTGATGAAATCGTTTACATAGCCTTTTGTCGTTTTGCAGGATATTTCCACCTTGTTATATGATATATTGATGCGGACAGGTATCTTGTTGTTTGTCCGCGAAAGTATCTCGTCGTTTATTATGAGATTTGCTCTTTCAAGGCTGTTTATTAAGCTGTTCTTATCCGCCTTTAATTTTATGGCGTTGTTTACGGCAAGAATAACATCATACTTTAAGAAATCGCCCTCAAGAAGTCTTGAATAAAGCTGATAATCACCGAAATCGAACAGGATATGCTTATCGGAAACTATTATATCAACGCTTGACTCTTCGTTTTCCTCTATTATCTGGTTTACTTTCTGAAGCGTTATGCCCGGCACTACGAATTTTACATTTTCATACTCTGTTTTTACCGGCATTTTTATTACTGCAAGCCTGTGTGAATCCGTTCCGACAACGGTAAGGAAATCGTCCTTGAACTCAAACAACGCGCCTGTAAGTATGGGCTTTCTCGTCTCCGCCTGCGCCACAAACGGGAATACCTTTTTTATAACATCGCGCATCATTTTTTGTGATACGGATGTTTTATATATCTCCTCAACTATCGGTATTGACGGAAATTCGGACGCGTCCGTTCCCTGGATATTGAATTTGCTGTTTCCGCAGTCGATATCGGCAACAAAATTACTTTCATCTACAGTAATTGTTATTTCACCGTCAGGCAGCTTTCTTACTATATCACAGAATATCCTTGACGGCAGCGCTACCGTTCCTTCTTCATATACTGTTATTTCACCGTTATATTCTATACATACATCTATGCTGTTGGCGGTAAAAGAAATATGGCTGTCGGATTGCGCGTCTATTTTGATGCAGTCTAAAATGGGGTATGATGTTTTTGCGCTTATCGCCTTCTGAACAATATTTACTATCCTGCTCAGTGCTGTTTTTGAGCATACAAATTTCATAATTATCTCTCCTTTTTGTTTATAACTTTATCAACAAATCGTAATTTGATTTTTTTGACATATATATTTATATATAATAATATTATTTTAATAGTATTAGTAGTAGGGGTGCGGAAAAGATGGATAACCTGTATGTTATAAGCAGACAAGCCGTTTTTTAATTCACATCAACAGTTGATAAAAGACTGATAAATGTTAATAATTTTCCGCCCTTTTTTATGAGATTTTGAAATCAACACATTTTCCATATATAATAAACGATTTATAAACCCGTCATATGGATTGAAGATCTTTTATTATATAATCTATATTAGTTTTCAGATCGCTGTCCTTTTCAAGCAGCTTTTCTATTTTCTGAACGGTATATATAACGGTCGATCTGTCCTTGCCGCCGAAATTTCTTCCTATCATCGCGCTGTTCATATCGGTAAGCTTTGAGCAGAGATACATTGCCACCTGCCTGGGAACAACAAGATTTTTTATGCGGCTTTTTCCGATAAGCTCGTCCTTTGTGACATTATATAAGGAGCATATCCTGTCCATTATCTTATCGGGGGTTATCTTTACTATTCCGTCCTTTGGAAGAATGGAGTCAATTGTATATTGTGTAAGCTCCATATCTATATCCATCTTTTTAAGCTGCGCGAGGGATATGAGCTTTAGAAGCGCTCCCTCAAGCTCACGAACATTTGATTTTATGCGCTTTGCTATATATTCGAGTATCTCATCGGGGATGTTATATTGATTTTCCTCCGATTTTTTTCTCAATATTGCAAGTCTTGTTTCGTAGTTCGGAACGGTTATATCTATATTAAGCCCCTGCGTGAACCGCGTTTTGAGCCTGTCCTCAAGAGTAACGAGATCACTCGGCTTCCTGTCGCTTGTAAGGACTATCTGTTTGTTAAGTGTGTAGAGATCATTAAAGGTATGGAAAAATTCCTCCTGTATACCCTCTCTGTTTATAAGAAACTGTACATCGTCTATCAATAAAACATCTATCGTCCTGTATTTTTTTCTGAACATATTCATCTTATGATTTTTTATACAGTCAACAAATTCGTTCGTAAATGTTTCGGTAGTGACATACAAAACCTTCAGCTTCGGATTTTCCCTTTTTATCTTATTGCCCATCGCGCACATAAGGTGGGTTTTGCCAAGACCCGAATTTCCGTAAAAGAACAGCGGATTATATATATGCCCCGGATTTTCCGACGCGCTTATCGCGGCTGTTGCGGCATATTCGTTTGATGTTCCTATTACGAAGTTTTCAAAGGTATATTTGCCGTTAAGAACGATATTGTCCGGATAAAATGTTTCGGTATCGTCCTCGGAGTTAAAAATATCCTTTTCGTATTCAAGGATTATATTAAGCTTTGTCTTTTGCCCGAAATGTGCCTCAAGGACGCTTTCTATGGTGTTCTTGAAGCGGAACTCTATCATATTTCTGTTTATTGATGTCGGAACTGCGATTGTAAATACGGAGTTATTATAATCTATTCCCTCAGACGGCTTTATATGGACCGTATAGCTTATATCGTTATTGATAGCGCTTTTTACAGCCTCCTGAAGATCAGACCATAGTTTTTTGCTGTCCATGTTTATTTCTCCCATTTTTATTTAATCGTAAATATTCAGTATAATTTTAACACAATTTAATAAATATTTCAAGGACATATTTACAAAATTTCCGATAAGTGGTATAATTATGCAATAAATCGTTTTACGAAAGGATATAATTACGATAATAATGAAAAATGTATTGATAACCGGCGGAAGCAGAGGTATAGGAAAAGAATGCGTAAGAAGTTTTGCAAACGGCGGATACAGAGTTTTTTTCACATACAAGAGCAGCGACCGCGAGGCGGCGGAGCTTGCGGATGAAACAGGCGCGATAGCGATAAAGGCGGATGTTTCATCGTTTGAGGATATGAAAAGAGCCGCCGATATTATCCACAGTACATCATCTATAGATATAATAATAAATAACGCAGGCATATCAGAGATAAAGATGATACAGGATATTTCCGAAAACGATTGGGACGCGATGTTTGACACCAATATAAAAGGAATGTTTATAACCGTAAAATGCTTTTTAGACGATATGATAGCCAAAAAAAGAGGCAGGATAATAAATATGGCGTCAATATGGGGTGAGGAAGGCGGAAGCTGCGAGGTGCATTACAGCGCATCGAAGGCGGCGGTGATAGGCTTTACAAAAGCGCTGTCGCGTGAGCTGGCACCGTCGGGAATTACGGTAAATTGCATCTCACCGGGAGTTATAGATACAGATATGAACGATCATTTATCGGCGGATGATAAAAAGGAGCTTATATATGAAACGCCTGTCGGGAGAATGGGAACGGGCGGCGATATAGCATCGGCGGCGCTTTTTCTGGCATCTGAGGAAAGATCATTTATAACCGGCGCGGTAATTCCCGTAAACGGCGGTTTTATGTAAATCAACGGAAATTTATCCACATTTCGACAAAAAAGTTATCCACGAAAAAAATCCCATAAATTAATTAAAATTATGAGTTATTAACATTTTCCACGAAGTTATCAACGGTTTTTGTTAATTGTTAAAAAATAACAAACGGTATAAATAAGCTAAATAGCGTGGTTTACAGAAATCTGTTGATAAAGTGTGGATAACTCAAGGAGAGACTATGCTGACACCGAGATTAGAGTGTATTTTAAAATATGTAAATTGCTCCGTTGCGGCAGATATAGGGACGGATCACGCGTATATACCAATAGAATTGATAAAACGCGGCGCGGCAGAGCGCGTAATAGCGACCGATATACGAAAAGGGCCGCTTGAGACAGCAAAAAACAATATAAAAGAAAACGGAGCGTCCGATAAAATAGAGACGCGGCTCGGCGGCGGACTCAGCGTACTAAAGACGGGAGAGGCAGATGTTATAATAATCGCCGGAATGGGCGGAGAGCTGATAACGGACATTTTAAAAAATGACGAAACCACAGCGCGCGCGGCGCGGCTTATCCTTCAGCCGATGAACGCGCAGTATGAGATTAGAAGATACCTCGCCGAAAATGGCTATTTTATAGAATGTGAGGATCTTGAAAACGAGAAGCAGAGGATATATAATATAATGGTCGTGCGAAACGGATCACAGACGCCGCCGGAGCGCGATATAGAATACCATCTGCCGAAATATTTATACTTACATCCGAAATTTCATATGCTGCTTGAAAAAAAACGGCGCGAATTTAAAAAAATAGTTTTGGGTCTTGAAAAATCGAAAAATTGTGATATAATGAAACTGCAATATTATAGGAAATGTCTTGAAGAAACGGAAAGAATATGAAAATGACGGCAGGGGAAATCGCTAAAAAAATCGAAAAAACAGCTGTCCCGAAGCTGGCATATCCTTGGGATAATTCCGGCTTTCTGTGCGGTGATGAGAAGAAACGGGTAAAAACGGTTTATCTGACGCTCGATACGAATATGTATACCGTAGACGAGGCGGTAAGAAGCGGCGCGGATATGATAATTTCGCATCATCCGATAATGATGGGCGGTATAAAGAAGATAGATTTTAACACGCCGTCGGGATATGTCATACGCAAGCTTATTTTAAATGATATTGCTCTGTATGCCGCGCATACGACTATGGACTGCGCGCGCGGAGGGATAAACGATGAGCTTGCCGAAAGGCTCGGCATAATCGAAAGCGAGATAATAGAGAAAAACGATGAGCTTTCAGGGTGCGGTCTTGGCAGGATAGGGAAATTAAAAAAGCCGATGAAGCTGGGCGAGTTCGCCGCGCTTGTAAAATCGGCGCTCGATACTCCGTTTGTCCGCGTTTCGGGCGATACGGAAAGAATGATATATAAAGCGGCTGTCGGCGGCGGTGCGTGCGCGGATCTGATACCGTCCTCGCGCGATATGGGCGCGGATGTTATGGTTACGGCAGATATGAAGTATCATGTATCCATAGACAGCGTTGAGTCGGGCATATGCGTCATAGACGCAGGTCATTATCCGACCGAAAAAATAGTTACGGATATTTTTGAGCGGCTTTTGGAAGGCTGCGGTTTAAATATTATTAAATCAACCGATAAGGATATTTTTAAAGTCATTTAATTTTTTATTTTAAGGAGTTTTTATGTATAGTTCTGAAAATTTGGAAAAGATGAAACGGGATCAGCTAAGAGAGATAGCCGATAGTATGGCGGTACCGAGGGTGTATTCACTCAAAAAAACAGAGCTTATCGCCGCGATCATCGAGAGGCAGAGCGCACAGGAGGAAAAGGAAGAAAAGAAAGAGCAGCCAAAGAAAAAAGAGCGTCCGGCAGATGTTACGGAAATGACGGGCGTGCTTGACCTGAAGGCGGAGGGCTACGGCTTTCTGAGATTTGAAAACTATGCCGCGTCATCAAATGATGTTTATGTTTCGCCACAGCAGATACGGCGGTTCAATCTTAAAATGGGCGATGAGATAACGGGCGATTGCAGGATCGTAAAGAATGAAGAAGAAAAATCATCACCGCTTTTATATGTCAAAAAGATCAACGGCGATCCGCTTGAGGTCGCGCTGAAACGCAAACCGTTCGAGAAACTTGTTCCTGTATTTCCGATAGAAAGAATAAAACTTGAGACTGACAGAAATATATTGTCAACGCGGCTTATAGATATTATCTCGCCTATAGGAAAGGGACAGAGAGGTCTTATTGTCGCACCGCCAAAAGCAGGAAAAACGACGATAATAAAGGAAATAGCCGGCGCTATAAGGAAAAATGCGCCTGATATAAAGCTTATGATCCTGCTAATAGACGAGCGTCCGGAGGAAGTAACGGACATAAAAAAGTCGATAGACTGCGATGTTATATACTCCACCTTCGACCAGATGCCGGAAAATCACTGCCGATTGTCGGAAATGGTGCTTGAACGCGCCCAGAGGCTCGTTGAGCAGAATAAGGATGTAGTCGTATTGCTCGACTCGATAACTCGTCTTGTAAGAGCATATAACCTCACCGAGCAGCCGTCGGGCAGGACATTGTCCGGAGGACTTGAGCCGCACGCGCTGTATAAGCCGAAAAAATTCTTTGGCGCGGCGCGGAAGATAGAAAACGGCGGAAGTCTTACTATAATAGCCACTGCTCTCGTTGAGACGGGCAGCCGTATGGACGATGTGATATTTGAAGAATTTAAGGGTACGGGCAATATGGAGCTCAAGCTTGACAGGCTCCTTCAGGAGCGACGCATATTCCCGGCGATAGATGTGCCGCGATCGGGTACGCGCCGCGAGGAAAAGCTGCTAAGTCCTGATGAGCAGAAGGCAGGCTGGAGGCTTCGCCGCGAAATAGCCGACTCGCCCGAAAAATATCAGAACACGCTCAGACTTCTGGGCGCAACGCTCTCAAACAAAGAGCTGACAATGTTTATTAATAAGAATAACAAGCTGTGAGGGGCTGTCAGCATTTTGCGCAGACCGCTTAATGAATTAGTTGCTATATTGGTTGATATAACAATTAAAGAATGAATATAATTAGTGTAGAGATTTGCTCATTTGCGCAAATCTCTTTTCATTATCAAAAGCCAATCAGCCCCTTATTTAATATTTTTATTTAATAGTATCCGTTCCCATATACGGCACAAGCGCGTCGGGGATCGTCACCGTTCCGTCCTCGTTCTGGAAATTCTCCAGTATCGCCGCAACCGTTCTTCCGACCGCAAGACCCGAGCCGTTTAAGGTGTGGACAAACTGCGCCTTGTCCTTCGGTGAGTTCTTGAACCGGATATTGGCGCGTCGCGCCTGATAATCCTCAAAATTCGAGCAGGAGGATATTTCCACATATCTGCCGTATGAGGGCATCCATACCTCTACATCGTATGTCATTGCCGACGAGAAGCCGAGATCACCCGTTGTAAGGCAAACTACTCTGTACGGCAGACCGAGACCCTGAAGGAGGACCTCCGCGTCATTTGTGAGAGATTCAAGCTCGTCATAGCTCGTTTCGGGGTTTGAGAACTTGACCATCTCAACCTTGTTGAACTGGTGCTGACGGATAATTCCGCGCGTGTCGCGGCCGGCGCTGCCTGCTTCAGCTCTGAAGCACGCCGAATACGCGCAGTATTTTATCGGGAGCTTTGCCCCATCGAGGATCTCGTCGCGGTGCAGGTTGGTAACGGGTACCTCAGCCGTCGGGATAAGGAAGAAACCGTTGTTCTGTACCTTGAACGCGTCCTCTTCAAATTTCGGGAGCTGACCCGTTCCCGTCATTGATGCGCGGTTTACCATATACGGCGGAAATATCTCCGTATAGCCCCTGTCGGTATGCGTGTTTAAGAAATATTGTATCACCGCGCGTTCAAGCCTTGCGCCCAAGCCCTTGTATACGGTAAATCTCGTGCCGGTTATCTTTGTGCCGCGCTCAAAATCAAGAATATCAAGAGCGGTGCCTATATCCCAGTGCGGCTTTGGCTCGAACTCAAACTCGCGCGGTGTGCCGCAGCGGCGCATCTCGCGGTTTTCCGTATCATCCTTGCCGACGGGGCATTTGCTGTTGGGGATATTGGGGATGCGGAGCATATAATCGCGCAGCTTCGCGTCTATATCGCGGACCTTGTCATCGTCTGTCTTTATCTGTGCCGACAGCTCCTTCATTTCCTTGAATATCGGGGCGGTGTCCTCGCCCGCCTTCTTCATTGCCGGTATTTTTTTGCTTATCTCGTTCTGCTTCGCTTTCTTTTGCTCAACATCGGTGAGAATTGCGCGGCGCTCGCGGTCAAGCTCGATCGCGGGCGTGATGTCAAGATCGTTATTGCGTTTTTTGAGCGCGTCCTTGATGCGTTCGGGTTCTGTTCTTAAAATTTTGATGTCTAACATTTGTTATTTGTCCTTTCTTTCGTTAATTGTTTCCGTAATTTGATTATATAATATCAGCTGACTTTCTGAGAGCAGATCGGGTGAGATATTGGCGATCGCCGTCTCCGCCTCGTCAAGCCTGTCCGATTGGATGAACACATACGCGTCAATGAGCGCGGTATATGTGCCAAGCTCGTCGCTTAGCCGTTCGTTTTCCGCCTGAAGAGATGACAGGCTGTTTGCAAGCACCGCAAGCTCGTCGTCGGCAGCCTCCGTTGCCTCTTCGGTCGTGGGTATCTGCTCGGCGTTTCGCCGCAGGTTGTTTATGTTCGTGTTCCCGAATGCCGCGATTATTATCAGAATGAGCGCGACAAGGAAGATGAGCGCGGTATACAGGAACATGGATCGGTTTTGCTGTGGTTTATTCGTGTTTTTATCCATTTGCTCCTCCGTATCAGTGTACCTTGCCCGACATCGCCTTTTCTATCGCCTCCTGCTCCTCGTCAAGCAGCGTAACGGAGCATTTGCCCTCGCTGACCTTGCGGACATACGCGTTTGAGGAGCTGCTGCCGTACAGAGATGTGATGACAAAGCCGTCGTTATAGCGGTTGAGGACGGCAAGAGCAAAGCTCTGATTGCCGTGCACATCGTCATACGCGTCAAAGTTGACTATACCCAATTTTGAAAGCGTCATATTTATGCTTGTCTCACAGCCGGATATGCGGTCGGAGAGCATCCCCTCCTGCGACATTTTCAGTTTTTTCTGAAGCTCGTTTACGCTGTTGTAGTATTTTTCGAGGTTATGCACCAGATCGCCGTCCTCGGCGTAGTCAAGGATGCTGTTGATCTTTGATATATTTATTATTCCTATAACGATGGATGCCACGACAAATACAGCAAGCACCGCAACTATCGACATTAATACCCGTTCGTTCATTATATGATCTCCTTATCGCTTATCAGCTTTAATATTCTGTCCAAATCATCATTGCCGAAATATTCAATTTCTATTTTACCCTTTTTATTGGTATGTATAAGGGACACCTTTGTGCCAAGATACGATGATAATTGGCATTCCACCAGATCCAGTGCAGCGCGAAGCTGCTCATCGACCTGCGGCGGTGTTTTTTTATCCTTTGCGGTGTCGAGCTGCTTTGCAAGAGCCTCCGCCTGACGAACATTGAGACCTTTCTCGATTATGCTGTCGAGCAGAGCCATGCGAAGCTCGGAGCTGCCGACTGAGAGCAGCGCACGCGCGTGACCGCTTGAGATCTCACCCGAAACGAGTTTTGACTGGATGCTGTCCTCAAGTGAAAGCAGACGGATCGAATTTGCCACCGCGCTGCGCGATTTTCCTATCGTGCTGCTGACAGCTTCCTGCGTCATATCGAAGCGGTTCATGAGCGTTCTGTAGCCGATCGCTTCTTCTATGGGGTTCAGATCCTCGCGCTGAAGATTTTCGATAAGCGCGATCTGAGCCGTTTCCTGCTCCGTATAGTCGCGGATAACGACGGGCATTTCTTTAAGCCCTGCCATTTTCGCCGCGCGCCAACGCCGCTCGCCTGCTACGATTTTGTAGCGATCCTTGTTTTTTACCACGATTATCGGTTGGATAACGCCATGCTCCTTTATCGACGCGGCAAGCGCCTCTGTTTTCTCCTTGTCAAAGGTGCGCCGCGGCTGATCCTTGTTCGGTTCTATCTGAGTTATCCTGAGAGTGGTAACGGTCTCGGTCCCGTTTGCCGTCTTTTCGATCTCAATGGGTTCGGTAAAGAGAGAATTAAGCCCTCTTCCAAGCTTTGATTTTGCCATAAACAGTAATCTCCCCAAATCATTCATTGTTTTTTATCAGTTCCCGTGCCAGGCTCATATACGCGTCCGCGCCCTTTGAGGTGCGGTCATATTTTATTATCGGCTCGCCGAAGCTGGGTGCTTCCGAAAGCCGCACATTGCGCGGTATGATAGATCTGTAGACGAGGTCGGGAAAATATTTTTTTACCTCGTCAAGCACCTGTATCGAGAGGTTTGTCCTGCCGTCGTACATCGTGCCGAGGACACCCTCTATCTCTATTTTGCCGTTATATGTCTTTTTTATCTTCCGTATCGTTCCGATAAGCTGAGATAATCCCTCAAGCGCGTAATATTCGCACTGTATCGGGATAAGGACGCTGTCGCACGCGGTCATGATATTGATCGTTATCATACCGAGCGCCGGCGGCGCGTCAATTATGATATAGTCAAAATCGCCCTTTATCGTGTCTATCGCCCGTTTTAGAAACGACTCTCTGTTGTCCTCAAACGCCAGCTCTATCTCCGCCGCCGACAGATCCGATGATGACGGGATGATATAAAGATCGGCATACTTTGTCTTGATAACGGTCGAGGGCATCCGCGCCGCGTCTATGAGACAGTCGTATATTGATCCGTTAAAATCATTGCGCGTCAGACCAAGACCGCTTGTTGAATTACCCTGCGGATCGCAGTCGATCAGCAGCGTTTTCTTTCCGAGGTACGCAAGACATGCGGACAAATTAACGGCAGTCGTCGTTTTGCCCACACCGCCCTTTTGGTTTGTAATTGCGATCACTTTTCCCATATGTAAAAAATGAGCCTCCTTGTGAGCAGAAAAATATTTCACATATCTATTATAACACAATTTTTCGATTTGTAAATGTTTCCCGTGAAACATTTTAAAAAATTTTTCCAACCTTACCCATATAATAATATAATTATGAATAATCGGCAGAAAATATGATAATTAATAAGGACAGAAAACAAACCGGAGGGATCGCAGATGTTTATCGGTCATCACAGAGAAGAGGCGAAGTTCGAGCTGTCAAGGAAGTCCGCGCCGGAGCTTGATGTTCGCGAAGAGAAAACCTTTGATAAGACCTATGTGTCCGAAAGCGTTAAAGCAAATCTGGCATATATGAGAAAACGCTACAGCGTGCCGCAAAGCAGCGATGTAGTTATCCGCCGCCTGACGACAAAAAGCGGCAGCGACGCGTTTATCATATTTTTTGACGGTATGGTGAGCAACGAATATATAGATGACAACATAATAAAGCCGCTTCTGGAGCTTGACGGAGGCGATGAGGTGAATAAAACGGCTACGACGCATTCTCAGATGCAGCCGCTCAAGGATATGGACAAGATATGCGATGAGATAAATTTCGGCTCATGCGCTCTGTTTGTCGACGGCAGCGATACGGCGTATGTGTTCGATGTGCGCGGCTGGGAGCATCGCGGCATAAGCAGACCTGAAAATGAGCAGTCGATATACGGGCCGAATGAGGCGTTCGCGGAAATGCTGCGCACGAATACCGCGCTCGTGAGAAAGATAATAAAAACGGAAAAGCTTATCGCGCTCGGCTGTACGGTTGGCAGAGAGTCAAAAACACGCGGCGTGCTGCTTTATATAAACGATATAGCAAATGACAAGCTTGTACGCGAGGCAAAGCGGCGTATAGACGCGATAGCGGCAGATTATATAATAAGCTCGGAGCAGGTGCAGATGCTGATAGAGGACAAAACGCTGCTCCTTACGCCGCAGATGGTTGCTACCGAGCGTCCCGACCGCGCTGCGCGCGCGTTGTCGGAGGGACGATGCGTGTTCATTCTCAACGGCTCACCGCGCGCGCTCATTCTTCCGTCAAACGCGTTTGAACTGACGCACGCGGCGTCGGACGATTATTTAAACGAGTCGTTCGCGATAATGTCGAGAGTGATACGGTTTATAGGTATGCTCTTATCGCTTTTGCTTCCGGCGATTTATCTTGCCGCAACGCTGTATCACAGGGAGCTGATACCGACTTATCTGCTATATTCGATAAGCGCGTCAAGAGAAAATGTGCCGTTCCCGAGCCTGATGGAGATGATGCTGATGGATATTGCGTTTGAGCTTATACGCGAGGCTGGCATAAGGATGCCGTCGCCGATAGGTCCTACGCTCAGTATAGTCGGAGGTCTTATTCTCGGACAGGCGGCGGTCAGCGCAAAGATCGTCAGCCCGATAATGATAATAATTATCGCCATAACCGGTATCGGGTCATTTGAAACGGCGGATTATTCGCTGGGCTGGACATACCGCATCATGCGGCAGGGCTTTATAGTTATCGCCGCCGGCTTCGGCTTTTTCGGCATCGCGGCGGGCATTGTGGCGTACAGCCTTTATATAGGCAGCATAAAGACATTCGGTATACGCTTCCTTTCGCCGCCCTTGAGGATCGGCGGCAGATCCATGGTATCGGCGATCATGATAAATAAGATCGAGAAACGGGAAAAGCGCCCCGAATTTCTGAAAACAAAACGGGTGGACTCCGAGCCGGAGATAAGCAGACGCTGGGAGATCAAGGAGCAACGAGGTAGAAAATGATCACATACAAGCAGCTCAGGAGCATTATAACAAACGCCATCTTCGTTAAAATGTTTATGACCTTTCCGCATCAGCTCATTCGCGCGGCAGGAAACGCCGCATGGCAGTCCGTTGCAGTCTACGGCGCGGCAGCGGCAGGGCTGTTCTGGATCTCCGCTATGATGTTCCGCTCAAATACAAATATAATCGAGGTCGCCGGAAAACGCGGCGGCAGAGCGGCGAGGGTGGCTGTCGGCGGTGCGGTGCTGCTGGTGGCGGCGTTCAATCTGATGCCGATAATGCGGATATTTCCCGAAATAATACGGCTCGTTCTGCTGCGGCAAACATATATCGAGTTCATATGGCTGGTTTTTGCGGTCGTGGTCGTATGCGGCGCATACTGCGGCATAGAGTCGATCGCGGCGGTGCATGAGCTTTATATCCCCGTAGCCGGCGGCGCGTTTATCCTGCTTATGCTGCTGCTCCTGCCGAAATATAATATAGATAACATTTTCCCGATATTCGGAACGGGACTGTATAATGTATATGTAAACAACTCATCGTATTTATCTGTATTCTCCGATCTCCTGCTCCTTAACATCCTGATACCGCGTATGGAATATGCCGGAGATTATCGGAAAATAGGTTTGACGGCGATCCTTGTCGGCGGCGGCGCGGCGTTTCTGATTGTGGCGGCATACTGCCTTGTATATTCATACCCGGCGTCGGGGAGATTTCTCATTCCGTCATATCAGATCGAGCGCGTAATATCGCTGAGCAGCTTCTTTTCGCATTTTGAGGCGATATTTCAATTCATGTGGTCTGTGGCGATAATCCTGTACTGCGCGTTTTCTGTCGCCGTAATGAGCGAGACGGTAAAAGCGAGCTTCGGCTCGACGGCGGCGCGGTTTTCGCCGCCCGTCATCGTGCTGCTTCTTTCTGCGGCGGCGATACTGCCGCAAACGCTGTCGGATATGATAAATTGGGAAGCGGCGATAAGCAGGTGGCTGTTTATTCCGTCTTTTGCGCTGCCTATATTGGTCGCTATTGTTTCACATGAAACAATTTTAAAGAAAAAATCGGGAAAGAAATAAGGGGGTCGGCTCATATGAAGCTTCTTAAAGCAGTTGCCGCGGCGGCGATCATTCTGCCGCTTTCGTCATGCGTCGGCGAGGAGCCGGACAACCTTGCGTATGTCACCGCGCTCGGCATAGATAAAAGCGAGAGCGGTTATTACTATACGATCCAGTTCGCGCAGCCGACAAAGATAAGCGGCGGCGCGGCGGAGGAAGGTGGCTCTGTCGGCAATATCATCGATAATCTCGTCGTTGAGGCACCGACGCTGTATTCGGCAATAAATGTTGCCGACACGATAATTTCTAAGGATCTTTCAATGTCTCATGCCAAGCTTGTGGTCGTGTCCGAGGAGGTCGCGCGTGACGGATTGGGCGGAATATGCGATGTGATAATAAGAAACAATGATATTAACGACGATATTCATATCGCTGTTACCGAAAACGCCGACGATTATATAGAAAAAGTGCATCCGGCGATAGAGCTTAATCCTGTGAAATATTATCAGCTCACGCTTGAAAATAAAAACGGGAGCGCGATACCGCAAAATACAGCATACGATTTTTATACGATGTCGCTGTCGGGAGAGCGAGACTGCGTTGTGCCGCTTGCCGGTGTGGCGGACGCGGAAGATACACAAGAGGAAGAGGAAATATCCGTAAACAAAAGTCAGGAGCTTGCAAAGGTCAACAAGGGCGCTTTCGACTACGGAACGCGGAATTATTATGCCGGACAAACGGGAAAGAAGCTGAAGAACAAAAGCGAGGTCTTAGGCGCGGCTGTTTTTAGGGGAACACAATATATAGATAAAATAGGCAGCACAGAAACGGAAACATACAATATATTGATGGCGCAATTCAGAACAATGAATATTAATGTGTCTCTTGACGGCAATGATACGCCCATATCGTTGCGCCTTACCCAGAAAACGCACCCGCGATATATCATAGACAAGGACAACAAGACCGTCGACATATATATTTCGCTTGACGGGACGCTGCTATCCGAATGCCGTCCGCACGACCATACGCCGCAGGAGATAGGAACTGCCGCATCTGCGGCGATCGATGAAGCCGCCGCGATCCTTATTGATAAGGCGTACAAAACAATGCAGACCGATATACTCGGCATTAAGGGCAGAGCAAAAAAGAAGTTCCTGACCGTTTCCGAGCATGATGCGTTCAAAAACGCATTCCGCGCCGCCGAATGGAGGATCGTGCCGCATACGCGGCTTACGGTAAAAAGCACAGGTACCGTTTAGCCGAAAAAAAATATTTGAGTAAGCTATTGAATTGATGAGCAAATTGTGGTACAATTCATAGGAATGAGAATGCGTTCCATGAGAGGAGATGATACCGCATGGCAAGGCTGAGGCATGAATGTAAGTTTTGGATAAACCGCCATGACATCCGCATATTGAGGCGCAGGCTCGACCGTCTGTTCCCAAAGGACTCCAACAGCGGCGAGGACGGCGAATATGTGATACGCAGCCTGTATTTTGATAACTACTCCGATATTGCGCTTCGTGAGAAGATAGACGGAGCGCCGAAACGGGAAAAGTTCAGGATACGCTATTACAACGACAACCCGAGCTTTATGCGGTTGGAAAAGAAGAGCAAAATAGACGGACTTTGCCTTAAGGAGCAATGCCCCATCACAGCCGACGAGTGCCGCCGCATCCTTGACGGCGATTATCATTGGATGGCAGCGGATGAGCGCGAGCTTATACGGGAGCTGTATGCGAAAATGAATTATAAGCAGCTCCGCCCGAAAAATGTTGTTGTGTATGACCGCTGCGCGTATGTGTACGAGCCGGGCAACTGCCGGATAACGCTTGATATGAATATACGCGGAAGCATGAATATATACGGGTTCTTAAACCCGAATGAACGGTATATGAGATTTAGCGATAACAATGTTTTTGAGGTTAAGTGGGACGATTATCTCCCGGATATTGTCAGAAGTGCGGTGCAGCTTCAATCTAACGGGCAGACCTCGTTTTCAAAATATGCCGTATTGAGATTTGTATAATAAATAATAAAAAGGGGATATTGATAAAATGAGTTTTTCAGATGTATTTAAGTCGAGTTTTCTTGAGCAGACAGCGAATTTCTCGGTGCTTGATGTACTTATCGCACTGCTTTTGGCGTTCGTGGTGGGGCTGTTTATAGCGGCTGTATATAAGAAAACATTTGCCGGCGTGATGTATAACGCGTCGTTCGGCGTTTCGCTTATGGCACTGTCTATGATAACCGCGCTCGTTATCCTTGCGGTAACATCAAATATAGTTCTGTCGCTGGGTATGGTCGGTGCGCTGTCGATCGTCAGGTTCAGAACTGCCATAAAAGAGCCGATGGATATAGCATACCTGTTCTGGGCGCTCGCCGCCGGTATCGTTATCGGCGCCGGGCTTATTCCTCTTGCCGTTATCGGCTCGGTGCTTATCGGCACCGTTATATTGGTATTTGCCAATCGGCGCGGCTTTGAGATACCCTATATCCTCATGGTCAATGTCGACGATGACGCCGCCGAGACGGCTGCTCTTGAGCTTATCGTCGATTCCACCAAGCGCCATGTCCTCAAGTCCAAAAATGTTACCAAGCAAGGCATCGAGCTTACATACGAGGTTCGCATCAAGCCGGAAAATTCCTCGGTTGTAAATCGGCTCACCGCCCTTGAGGGTGTTCAGAACGCGTGTCTGGTTAGCTACAACGGCGAATATATGTCCTGATTTGGAAAACCTGCGCTGTGAATCTCGCACGGCTTCGTCTGCTTATGTACACAAGTACACGGCGCAGACTCAGCACGCACGACCTTCTTTGCGCAGCTTTCCCAAATATATGCGAGGGAGCGCTTTGAATCTCGCACGGCTTCGTCTGCCACTCTTACCTTGAGGGTAGCGACTAAAGGAGGAGGCATATGATCAATTCAAAAAAATTATTTGCCGCGGCAGTTGTATTGATCGCCGCAGCGGCTGTTTTTATTCTGTTTAAAAGCGTCACGACGCGGCGGCATTATGAAATGAGCCAATACCCGGAGAATTGCTTTATAGAATACAATATGGACGAGTACAGCGAGCCGGACGGCATGGCGGTAGAGATCGCGATGGACGGAGACGGCATACAATGCGACAGTGGCTCGTTATCGGTCATAGACAATGATATATACATATTTACCGCCGGTCCGTATATTCTGAGCGGCACATGGGACAAGGGCAGCGTCATAGTAAGCGCGGAGGGCGCGAGCAAGGTGACGCTCTATCTTGATAATGCACAGATCACATCTCCCACCGGCGCGGCGATACGCGTCGATGATGCGGAAAAGGCAACGATCTCGACAATGCCCGACACCGAGAACGTCATCTCCGACGCCGCCACGCGCACGAGCGACGCGGACGCGGCGATCTACAGCGCGAGTGAGCTTACGCTCAATGGCAAAGGTACGCTGAAGGTCACAGGGAGATATGCAGACGGTATAAAATCGACCAAAAAGCTCAGGATCATGTCGGGGGATATATCCGTAACGGCGGTTGATGACGGTATTTCCGGCAAACGCGCAATAGGCGTAAGAGGTGGAAACATCAACATTAAATCGGGCGGTGACGGTATGAAATCCGAGGAGGATAACTCGGGCATGGGCTTTGTCGCGCTTGAGGGCGGAACGCTTGCCATAGTATCGGGAGGTGACGGGATCGCCGCCAAGAGATATATATTTATGAACGGCGACTGTAGCGCGGCGATAAGTTCAGGCGGCGGCGCGGTCGCGGCACAGGTGCCGACAGCGACATCATCAAAGGGCATCAAGGCAGGAAAAGGCATATATTGCGAGGACGGGGAATATACCATAAGCTCGTATGAGGACGCCGTTCATTCGGACGGCACGATCACCGTAAACGGCGGCAGCGTAAGTATCAGCTCCGCCGATGACGGAGTTCATGCAACAGATGAGATCGTTATAAACGGCGGCAGTATCGACATAACGCAATGCTATGAGGGTATAGAGTCGGACGAATATGTTGAAATAAACGGCGGAAGTCTTGCCGTAACCGCGACCGATGACGGCATAAGCGTGGGCGCGTCAGAGCCTGTCTCATCACGGCAGATGGGCGAGATCAGAGATGAAATGCCGCTTTACATCGTCATAAACGGCGGAGAGACGCAGATCACATCCTCCAACGGCGACGGCATCGACGCAAACGGCGATATCCGGATAAACGGCGGTGAGATGATCATTTCAGGCTCCGGACAGGGTGCGGAGTCGGCAATGGATTTTGACGGGAGCCTGTACATAAACGGCGGAACGGTGCTTACCGCAGGCAGCTCCGGAATGAATGAGCTGCCCTCGGAGCAGTCGGCACAGCCGATTATCCGGTGCGGCGTTCCCGATATGGCGCCGGGCAGCGTGATCGAGCTTCGGCGCGGTGATGACACGCTCTGTACATTGACGGCAAAGCAAGCGTCAAACCTTGTATTTATAAGCAGCGGCGAGCTTACGGACGGAGAGGAATACACCATCTTTGTAAACGGCGAAGTGATTGAGACGGTTAAGATAGACGGGATCATAAATCAATGCGGCATATCGACGGACGGCGGCGTCAAGGCAATGGTGCCGCGCCAATAAACAGAGGAGGTCAGATGCGATGTATGATATTATAATAATAGGCGGCGGCGCGGCAGGCATGAGCGCGGCAATATACGCGATGCGCGGCGGCATGAGGACGCTTATCCTTGAAAAGCT
>CAJONM010000027.1 GCA_905235885.1 uncultured Clostridia bacterium | reverse complement strand
CGACGCGTTTAATCTGCGTCCTACGCACTGGAACAGCATTTCCGTTGTCATACATACGGGCATAACGAGCTGCGCCAATGCCTGAAGCCGTAGCGCGCGTGTGCCGATACGAACCACCTCCGGATCATCGCGGAATATATGGATCAGATCTCCCGAAAATACGATAAGCACTACACAGCCTATGATTATAATTGCGCCCGATAACATTATTGTAAATTGATACGCCTTTCTCAGCCGTGAATACTTCCCTGCTCCGTAATTAAATCCGGCTACAGGCTGAAACCCTTGCCCTATGCCCAGCGCAACGGAAAATGCAAAGAATATTATCCTTGACACTATGCTCATTGCCGCGACCGCCGCATCTCCGTATAACGCGCACTGAGCATTCAGTATAACAGTCGCGATGCTGTTAAGTCCTTGCCGAAGCATACTCGGCAGTCCTGTCGTGACTATTTCCCAAAACACCTTTAAATTACTTTTCGCGAATATATACGCGCTTATTTTGCATTCCGACCTGCCGGTAAGGAACATACTGATAAGAATACCCCAGCTTATCATCTGGCTTATCGCCGTTGCAAGACCTGCACCGGCAATATTCATATGCAGACCAAACATAAGAATGGGGTCTCCGATCATATTAAGCACCGCGCCGGTCATAAGCCCGACCATACCAAGCGCCGCTTTCCCCTCATATCTTAGTATATTATTCATAGTAAGGCTTGAGCTCATAAACGGAGCTGCGATCAGTATATATCTGATATATGATTTTGCATATGGCGCGATAGTAGGCGTGCTGCCCAGTAACATTACAATGTTGTCAAGCCATATAAATCCGACAAGAGAGATCACAATGCCGATGGCAAATGAAGAAAAAAATCCTGTTGACGCATATGTAGAGGCTGTGGCGGTGTCTCGCTGTCCAAGCATTCTTGAAATAACGCTGCCGCTGCCCTGCCCGAACATGAAGCCGAACGCCTGAATGATCGCCATAAAGCCGAACACCACGCCCACTGCTCCGCTCGCGCTTGTTCCGAGTCTGCCGACAAATGCCGTATCGACCAGATTATATATATTTGTCACCAGCATAGATATTATGGTAGGGATAGACAGCGTTATGATAAGGCTTGAAACAGGCGTCTTTATCATTTTATCGTATACAGAAATTTCGTTTGCTTTTGTCATAATATACTTTTCTCGACCTCTGATCTTATCGTTTTTAAAGGGAGTTTTTCTTTTCGTGCAGCTGTCGATAAATCATCATATTCAACCTTGTGTCTTATTACTCCGTAACCCTCGGAGCGTTTGGCTTTTATATCGCCATACGCTGTTTTAACGGTATACGAAGTCCTTGACAGCGTTGAGCGATGCGGTGAATATTCCCGTATCCCTATGGTTGTCGTATGCGTAAATATAAGCCGTATCATTTCCTCGCGCTGCTCGCTGCCGCACAATACGGTGATCAAAACCCCGGGACGGTTTTTTTTCATATATATCGGCGCGGTGAATACATCAAGCGCGCCATGAGAGAGCAGCTCTTCTGTTGCAAAGCCTATCTCCTCACCGGTCATATCATCGACATTACAGCGAAGCTCCGTTATCTGACCGTCGTTATCCTGCGTTTGACCCAAAAATGCGCGGACACAGTTTGCCGTTTCAAAATCCTTTTTACCCATGCCGTAACCGATCTTATTTGTTTTCATAACGGGCATAGGCGCAAATTCCGAAACGAAATGCTTTAATAACGCCGCGCCAGTCGGCGTGCACAGCTCGCCTGTTACACAGCCTGAATATATAGGTACATCGCGCAGTATATATGCCGTTGCCGGAGTCGGAACGGGCAATATGCCATGAGCACAGCTGACCTGTCCGCTGCCGACCGCTACAGGCGACGCGATTATCCTGTCGGGGTTAAGCTCATCTATAAGCATACATACTCCCACCACATCGGAAACCGCATCCATAGTGCCGACCTCATGGAAATGGATATTGTCCATTTCACAGCCATGTACATATCCCTCCGCCTCTGCGATAATACGATATACGGCTATGGCGTTGTCTTTTACGGATACGGGCAGATCAAGATGTGATATCAAATGCTCTATATCAGCCAAATGGTTATGATGATGCCCATGATGCCCATTTTCGCCGTTTATGCAAACGCGCGAATATGTTCCGCGTATGCCGCATTTTTCCGACGATTCCAATCGAAGCGAAACGGACGGTATGCCGAGCGCGTTAAAGCGTTTTTCAAACGCCTTCGCATCATCCGACAGCTCCGACAGCGATGCCGTAAGCATATCGCCGGCAGCACCCATATTACATTCAAGATACAGTATTTTCATATATAGCGACATATCCTTTCATAACCGGCAACTCAGTTTTTCGCTCCGATCTTATTTATCATGCTTGCCAGATACCCTGCACCGAAGCCGTTATCTATATTTACAACACTGACACCGCTCGCGCATGAGTTGAGCATAGCCAAAAGCGCCGTAATACCGCCAAACGACGCACCGTATCCAACGCTTGTCGGCACCGCGATTATCGGGCAATCCGCAAGTCCGCCTATTACACTCGGAAGTGCGCCCTCCATTCCGGCAACGGCTATGATGACCTTTGCCGTCATTATCTCGTTTGAATACGAAAGCAGACGATGTAACCCCGAAACGCCCACATCATATATCCGCGTTACTTTATTTCCAAGCGCTTCCGCCATTACCGCCGCCTCCTCCGCAACAGGAAGATCACTCGTTCCGGCAGATGCTACAACGATATTTGTATCGGTATCGGGTTTTGGTATATGTCCGATAATACCTATCCGCGCCAAATCATAATAATGCAAAGACAATGCGTCGTTGAGTTTGTCCGCTTTTTCGCGGCTGAGCCTTGTTATCAGAACCGTTTGCTGACCGTTATTTATAAGACTGTTTGAAATGCTTTCTATCTGCTCGGCTGTCTTTCCTTCTCCGTATATGACCTCCGCCGTGCCCTGACGCAGCTCTCTGTGGCTATCGGGCTTGGCAAAGCCCAGATCCTCAAACGGGGCTTTTTTCATCGACAAGATCGCGTCATCAACGGATATTTTGCCGTTGGCGATGTCGTTGAGCAATGCCTTCAATTCATCCTTACGCATTATATTACCTCATTCATGCTCCCTGTACGGTAGCCTCTTAAATCAAGCGAAATATATGTAAAACCAAGTGCTCTCATATGATCGTATATCGCTTCGCGGTTTTCAAGCACCATAAGCATTTGATCCTGTATCGTTTCTATACGAGCCATATCGCCGTGCATTCTTACTCTTATCTGCGAAAAGCCCATATCAAGCAAAAACTGCTCCGCATTACCGATCATAGACAGCTTCTTCTCGGTGATCGTCTCACCGTATGCAAAGCGTGATGCAAGACAAGCCGCGGAGGGCTTGTTTGATGTTGGCAGATCCAATTCCCTTGATATGTCATAAATATCTTTTTTTGTAAGACCTGCAATACGAAGCGGACTTATTACCTCCAATTCGGCAATTGCCTGCATACCCGGACGGTAATCACCCATATCATCCATATTTGAGCCTTCGGCAATATACAAAAATCCAAGCTCTGCGGCTCTGCTTTTCATTTGCTTAAACAAGGCTGTTTTACATAGGTAACACCTGTTTTTCGGATTTTTTTCAAAATCCTTTACCGCGAACACATCAAAATCAACCAATATATGCCGTATTCCGTATGTTTTACAGAACTGCGCCGCCGCTTCTTTCTCGCGTGACGGAAAAACAGATGATAATGCTGTCATGGCGACAGCATTATCCCCCAACTCGTCATGCGCGGCGTAAAGGAGTAATGTTGAGTCGGCTCCTCCGGAAAAAGCAATCGCGACCGATCCCAAAGAATGCAAGCAGCGTTTCAGTGCTTCGTATTTGTCGTTCATATATTTATTTTCTCTCAAACTCATCGGCGACCTTCGTAAGCAGATCCCTTATCGGAAGATGCTGCGGACATACCTTCTCGCACTTTCCGCATTTTATACAATTGGATGCTTTTCTTCCGCCGCGCGTATGGATGTTGTCATAATAATAATCGGTATTCCAACTCTTAAACCTTTTTTTCGCATTCATGAGCGCAAACAGCTCTGGTATGGCTATCGCGCGCGGACATTCGTCCAGACAGTATCTGCATGAAGTGCATGAGATAATCTCCTGATCCTTAAAAAGCTCTACTACTTTTTGCACCGCTTCTTTTTCCTTATCGGAAAGCGGTTTGAAATCCTGCATATAGCTTGTGTTGTCAAGCATATCCGACATACGACTCATCCCCGAAAGAACTGTCATGATATTTGGAAATCCCGCGGCAAACCGTATGGCATAGCTGGCATAGCTTGCATCACCGAGAGAATTAAATATATCTTTTGCCGCCTCTGGTAAATTGAT
>CAJONM010000026.1 GCA_905235885.1 uncultured Clostridia bacterium | reverse complement strand
CGGCTCCGACTATTATCATGGTATCACCGTCGTTAAGACCGAGTATATCGCCTATTTCCTCAGCCAGATATGATACATTGTAGCCGTATCCCTGCTGCCCGAAGCCTCCGAAATAATTAAAATCCTGTCTTATCTGCGAAGCTGTCACATTCATCATTTTCGACAGTGCTCCAGAAGATATGCGCTTGACGCCCTGACCCTCCAGCTCAGCGAGGTATCTGTAATAGCGCGGCAATCTTTTGATAACAACAGTCGGCGCTTTTCTTTTGCTGTTTCGCATAATATTTGCCTCTCTTTGTCTTTATATCATAAGTATAACATATTTTCGCCGTTTTGTACAGCTTTTTTTCTGACATCGGCTGATTATTTAACAAACCCCAGTATCAGATCACGCATTATCCCCATCAACCCCTTCTTTGCGACCGACCTGTCTGCACACAGCTCGACGCTATCTATTATCTTTCCGTCGGCTAAAAAGTCGAGCGTTCCGATGACATCTCCCTCATTTACCGGCGCTGTTATATCATCATTTATATATACCTGCCTCTTTATCTCGGCTGCGTCCGTTTTCTTTGATATTATAGACCTGCCGTCTTTGGGGATCGCCATGACCTGCGTCTCTGTCCCGTTTTCGATCTCTGCCGGACATATTTCCTCGCCGTCGGCAACAAGCTCATTTATATGATAGTTTGCAAACCCATAATCAAGCAGTGCTTTTGCCGACGCAAACCGCTCCGCAGATGTCGGCGCGCCGAGAACAACGGCTATGAGCTGCATATCATCTCTTACGGCAGACGCCGACAGACAGCAAAGCGCCTCAGAGGTCGAGCCTGTTTTTAAGCCGTTTGCGCCTGTATAAAATCTGATCAGCTTGTTTGTATTGGCAAGCTGGAACTTGCCGTCTCTGAGCTCATCCGTCCATATGGAGGTGTAATCTGTTATCTTGGGATGATTTAAAAGCTCACGCGACATTATCGCCACATCACGCGCGGACGAGTAATGTCCATCCTCGTCAAGTCCGTTTGTGTTGGCAAAGCTCGTATGCTCCATACCCAGATCAGCAGCCTTTTTATTCATCATATCAACAAACGCGCTCTCGCTTCCGGCTATATGCTCCGCCATCGCCACGCACCCGTCGTTTGCCGATGCAACGGCGATACCTTTAAGCATATCGTTTACGGTAAGCTGCTCCCCGGCTTCAAGAAACATCGTTGAGCCGCCGTAGCTCATTGCATTTTCACTGACCGATACCATATCATCATATTTGAGTATGCCGCCGTCTATCTGCTCCATTATAAGGAGCATTGTCATAATTTTTGTCACGCTTGCTATAGGCAGCTCGTCATCGGCGTTCATTTCTCTGAGCACCTCTCCTGTCGATTGCTCGATCAGAATACATGATTTTGCATTTACGCCCTCAATGGGCTCGGCTTCATTTTCCGCGTATACGATTGGATGTGTAAGCATAAAAGCGCACAGAAAAAAGCATATTATTCGTTTCATGATCTCCCTCCGCTCCGCCGCTACCAAAGCGGCATAAACTTTCATTATGAAACTATAATATGCCTGTATTTTCCGTATTATGATATATTAGACCGCGCGGGGATGTGTTTTATTATACACATTCCGTATCTTATCGTTTACAAATGCCTCGTATATCTGCGTTGATGAAATATCGGCGTGTCCCATCATTGCGCGAAGCGATTCAAGATCCGCACCGTTTTCTATAAGATGCGCAGCAAAGGAATGGCGCAGCGAATGCGGCGTTATATCCTGCTTGATGCCGGCGCTTTCCTTATATTTCTTTATGATCTTCCAAAATCCCTGTCTTGATATTCTGCTGCCATTCCGATTTACGAAAAGCGCCTGCTCCGACTCGATCGCAAGCATCCCCATTCGCGCCTTGCCGGTATAGATCCTGAGCGCGTCTACCGCCTTTGCACCTAACGGGATCGTTCGTTCTCCGCGATTATTTTTACATCTTACGAAACCGCGCGTAAGATCGATAGCTGTAACATCAAGCCCTATCAGCTCCGATACCCGTATGCCTGTCGCATACAAGAGCTCCAGCATCGCCTTATCGCGTATGCCAATACTGTCGGTAAGCTTCGGCTGAGAGAGCAGCAGCTCTATCTCATCGCCCGATAATACCATGGGTGGTTTCTTTTCGATATGCGGCATTGAAAGCTCGGCTGTCGGGTCGTCGCTTATTTTCCCATTTTCCATAAGGAAAACATAGAACGAACGCACAGCCGCAAGCATCCTTGATACTGTAGCGTTTGACCTGCCTTTATTGTGCAGCTCGGTAATATATGCCGTTACGGTCGTTTTTGTCGTGTTTTTTATATCGGTTATTCCAAGGTCGGTAAGAAATTTTGTATACTGAATTATATCGCGCGTATATGACTCGACCGTATTTACGGATTTACGGCCGGTGTTTTTCATAAAATCCGCATAATCGCAAATATATGAATTCATATTAAATTCCCTTTCTTCATATGTATATTATCAGTATACCATAAATTTCCGATTTGTAAATAGGTATTTTGACGGTTTTTTTGTAAACCTTTTTTCGATTATGCGGCTCGGCTTGCGAGCAATTTCATAAATGTTGTACTTATAAATCCTTCACAAACAGCACCTATACAAAATATGGCGTAAATTATCGCAATAAAAAGTAAATAGCAAATTATAAATTTTTTATTTCTTTCTATCCTTCCCGTTGCTACGGCTCCGCATACCGAGCTGCATACGGTGACAGCCGCCAATATAAAAACAAATTCGGGCAGACGCGACAGTACAAGCAGCACTCCCGTCCTGCCGTACGCGGCGATCAATGCGGCATCGGAAAATCCGTATATAAATCCCCTCCGCGCGGTGATCGCCGCTATTGGAATAACGCCTATCTTTCCGAACGAGCATATCACGCATATCGCCGTAAAAACGGCAGACAACTTTATCTGGCGGAGCATTATCCCCGTCCTGCTCGCACCCGACAGAGCTGCGGTAAATTGATCGAGATAGCTTTTTATCTCTCCCGATCCGCTGTATATATTCACAAAGTACAAGGCACCGAAAGCCGCGCCCAAGGCAGCGATCGCGGTGAATACAATATATGATATTTTAAGTGATCTGTAATTCTCCTCCCCCATTTCTTCCTCCCTCATTTACAGTATTTGTCCCTTAATCCATTTTTATGCAGGATAATACATTATGAGAACAAAAAGAGGGCTGTCTCCAAAAGAGACTGCCCTCTAAGTGTTATTTGATTACTTCGCTTCAGCGAACGGAATGTTGTTATTTGTCATATCCCATAGGAATGCCTTAACCGTTCCGTTGTCCGAATTTGTAGCCGATATGCTGCTTGTTGCGCCTGCCTCAACAGTTTCTGTGTTGAGCTCAGCCGATACAAGCGTACCGTCTGCTGCGTATACGGCAACTATTACAGTTACATCTACTGCATCTGCAGTGTTGTTCGTTACGCTTGCGCTTGCCGTACCGTTATCAAGTGCGAATGAGTTGACCTTAAATGTGTCATCTACCTCAGGTTCAGCTGCTAATATATCCACAAGCTGAGCCACGATACCCTTGACATCGCCGTAGCCGTTAAGCATCAATGTGCGCGCTACAGAACCCTTCTCATAGTGGTTATGATCCGAGAAGCAGGAGATTATCGCCTGTGCCGCTGCATCCGCGCTGTCATAGCCGTTTGCCGCATAATCCGCAACATACGCGTTGAATGCCGCGTCCGCATTCTTGCCTATTTCGACAAAGCCGAGGTAGTTGGGATCGCTTGCCGCACGCTCCGCCGCTACTGCTCTTACGATCTCATCATAGCTGTCCTGTCTGTAGGAGTTGAATGTATGCGTTGTTGAATTATATCCGCCTGCATAACTGCCGACAGCACCATGCGGTGTATATGAGTTCATGATTATCTTAGCGCCGAGCATTTCAGCCGCATCAAGATAGAAGTTCACATCGTCCTCAAAGGTCGCACCCATACCGTTTGTGCCGTTGTTACCGAACATTACTATGTCGCCCGGATTTATTGATCTGAGTACGCTCGCATACTTACCCTGTGTATAGTATGAGCAGAGGTTTCTGCCGCCCGCACCGCGATTTTCAAATGTTGCGTACTGTGCAAAATCAGCGTAGCTGCTGTTCGTATTGTTAAATTCATACGCCCATGAGCCGTTGTTTGCAGATGTAGAGTCGCCTACATGCATTATCTTCGGTTTTGCCGTAGCTGTCTTTGCCGCATTCTTTGTTATTGTTATTGCCGCAACCTTTGCCGCATCGCCCGATATGATTATGTCAAGCGTGTCTGTAACTACAGGTATGGTATATGTCTTTGTAGTCAATGAATCATATACCGCTGCATTTCCGTAACTATCAGTCGTGTCGACCGGATATTCCGAAAGATCGCTGCTTATGTAGCCCGTTCTCATTTCGCCGGCATATGTGATCTGGACAGTATAGATATTGCCCTTTTCAACATCTGCCTTGAAGGTCATTGATCCTGTCAGATAATCGGCTGTCGCATCGCTGGCTGAGCCCGATCCGTCTGCCGATACGGAGCCTGACGCTATACCGTAGCCCCTTGAGCTGTTGTATGATGTTGTCGGTGTTACCACGGTGTATCCATCGGCAACCGCGTCATCATCATCTGAGCCGAAGTCAAATGACAATCCGTGTACAGTTACTCTTACATATTTTGAGATCGTGTCACCATCCGTATTTGTGCCTGTAGCTCTGATACAGAATGTAGCAGCCGAAGCATCCTTTGTTACGGTGAGAACTCCGTTTGCAAATGTGATGCCTGTCGGGAGCGTGTACGGATTTGTGTTTGTCTTATCGTATATCGCATATGTAATATCGTCGGATACCTTGTTTCCGTCTCCGTCAACTACCATTGCCTGATACTCTGCCGTTATGTTGGTATCGTTAAGCGGTATCGATATGCTTGACGATGACTTTGTGAACTTAACGCTCTCTGCGTTGCTTGTCAATGTAAGCGTTATCGTCTTTGTATAGCCGCCTATATTTACCGATACTTCTACATCACCCGGTGATGCTGTGCTCGGTACCGTAACGGTCGCTTCATGCGTGTTGTTCTCGTTTGCTGCGATCGTAACGGCTCCATCTTCAACTGTCCATACAGCCTCACCTGTCATCGGATAGCCGTCTACCGTTACAAGTGACGCGTTAAGAGTGATCTCAGAAGATCCCGTTTCGGGTATCTGTATCGTTGTGTCGCCCGATGCCACAAGGCTGTAGCTGTTCGTATCTGCCGTCGGATAGTATGCCGAATAGTTATCGAAATCTATCGAGCCGGTGTTCGAGTTGTCCATACCTATCGAATAGAAGGTCGGCGCACCTTCATCTGAAGGCGCTACATTTTCAGCTCTGCCAAGCTCGTTGCCGTTTGTATCCTCTACTATCGCATAGCACATATTCGATGATGCGTCAAATGATACGATCACATGATACCATGTGCCTGTCGTGATCGGAGTTGTGGCCTCGTTGCTTGTGAGCGCCACTGAGTTGAGTGCCAATGCAGACCCGTCAAAGCTCAATGTGAGCGGATTTTTATATCCCGACGAACTGGACCAGATCGGATATCCTGATGTCAATGTTATAACGCCGCCCGCTGCATTAAAGCGTATATCCTGCTCAAATATTGCCTGATTTGCCGGAGCAGCAATCTTATGCGTGATAACATGAGATTTTTTGACCGTATTAGATGGAACGCTTATGTACTTGTTTCCGTTTTCTTCTGCGATCGTTGCTGTTCCGCTGTCAGATCCTGCCATACACCATCCGCCCAAGATAGGATCGGATGCATTTCCGTATGTTTCCTTTGCAACGGAATATCCCACCAGTGATGACGGATATTCATCTATATCCGACGGATAACCGCCTGTCGGGAGTATGTTTGTTGTTACCGTATCGCCAAGCACTGTAACAGGCTTTGAAGCAACATATGTGTTGCCGTTGTATGTAACGGTAGCGGTCATCATACCGTAATAGTTATGTCCGGCTACGCCGCCCCTTACATCAAATGTCGTAGCTGTCGCTGCTGCATCGTTTACTGAGAATGCACCGTAGCTGTCAAGATACTGACCTGCTGTGTCATTCTTTGTCTTGAAGCCGTCTATCTCCCACTTAACATTGAAGTCCGCTACATTGCCGCTTATGTTGTTCTCTGTTATCGTTGTGCCGTCAACACCGATAATAACTACATTGTACATGTTCTGCGCGGCTGTGTCGGCATCCTCACCGACCGCCATGCTGTCTACACCGGATATCGCTACGCTTGAGATCGCTTCGATATATGTATCATCTACCGTATAAACGGCTGTGAAGACAGTATTGGCATTTATCGTCATAGCCTGTATCTGCTCCGTTGTATAAACAACATCGGTATTGCCGTTCATATTCCAGCCCTGGAATATATATCCGTTGTACTGTGTGTCCGGAATTTCCACAACAGAAGCGTTGTCATCGACAACTTCCATCGTTTCTACACCGTGAACATTATATGTTACCGTATATGTAGTACCAAGTGCCGACTCCGGAAGCTCATCTATAACTATGTCGTCATATGCAACAGCACCGTTTGAACGACCAATGCTTCCGTATAGTGTCTTTATATTTGCTGCCGATGTAGTATAAGTTTTTGAATACACCTCTGCATTGCCGTTTGTTGTATCAGTAACCGTCAGGTTTACTACCGCGGGTGACTCTGTAAAGTCAATGACTGCATCAAATTTCAGCCAGCCCGTTGCCTGATAGTCCGACGCGCCGAGGATCGCCGAGCCGAGCTTTGCTACTGTAAGCGTTACGGCTTCATCATTGATCATCGGGCTTGCGGCGTAGCTGTTTGCGCTGAGGCTCCATATAGCATTGCCGCTGCGGTCGCGAAGCTCATAACGGCTGCCGTTGGTGTTTGAACCCATCATCCTGATAAGCATTGACACTTCAACCAGCGAATTTGCGCCGTATGCGTCCGGTAAAGTAACCGTTGACGCTCTGTCATTATTTGCAACGGATGTGTAATAATTAAAGAAGGTCGTTGCATTGCCGGCGGTATTGGTAAGCAATCTTGCTGTTGTATTGCCGCCAAGAGAATATGTAATATCAGCCAAAGCGACATTTTCAAAATCCTGTCTATAAAGATTTACCGGTGTTTCTTCCGCTGACTCTTCAGACCACACCACTTCATTGATATATGCGTCATCAATGCCAAATGTCGATTTTACAGCCGCAATTGAATTTTCATTCGCCGCGTTTGCCGTTAACCCGGCGAATGCGGAGGATGCTATCGCGATCGCCGCGATAGCACTTATAAGCTTTTTTAATCTCATAGGTCATATTCTCCTTTCTTT
>CAJONM010000025.1 GCA_905235885.1 uncultured Clostridia bacterium | reverse complement strand
ATGTTGAAAAGGAAAGCGAAATCTTTGCAATTATCGTTGTTTGATGATGCCGAATTTGCTTGGACTTGAAAAATGGGGAAACTCAAAATGATTTATAGTTGACACAACCGAAAAACCATGTTATTATATATGTAATACTCTTTCCAGCAGGCAACCACACACTATCCTTAACGATTGGACGGTAACAAGTATGAGACAGCTTCAATTTGAATATAGAGAAAAAACCTTTGAAAAAGAAATACGCCGCATATCCCGTTGGTGCAACAAGTCAATGGTATCCGCGGTGGTGTTTGATATTTATACCACGCTTATCGACATAGACAAGATAAACGCCATTACCAAGGTCATTGCCCACGAGCTGCCCGACGCGATCTACCGCGGCTGTACAACGAACGGCAATATCCTTAACGGCGATCTTTCCGGTGACAGTACCTGCATAATTTGTACCATATTCGAGTACCCCGACACAAAGGCAGATGTGCTCCAGTTCGAGTTCACACAAAAGACCGAAAAAAGCATCCTATCCGACCTGAAAGCATATATAAAAGAAAACCCATGGGTCAAGGCGATAGATATGCTCGTTACGATACGAGGGATGTCTATGACGGAATTTTGCGAGGATCTTAGCGAGCTGCGCGAGGATATCCGCATCTACGGCGGCGGCGCTTTGAGCGCGGATATCAACAGCGATACCGCCTATGTGTTCTCAAGCAAGGGCAAGTGCGCGGATGATTCCGTTGTATGCCTTATGCTCGGCGGCGAGGATCTTAATATCGTCACGACCCATATCACCGGCTGGAAGCCGCTCGGACGCGAGCTGCACGTCACCAAGGCTGACGGAAGGCTGCTGTACGAGCTGGATAACAAGCCGGCATATGATACATACTATCAGTTTCTGAGAATAAATAATGACGAGCATTTCTTTGAAAACACACTCGAATTTCCGTTCTTCTATGAGCATAATGGGCTCAATATCCTGCGCGCACCTACAGCGTGCCTCAGTGACGGGGCGCTTGTTATGACAGCGGATATGGAGGAGAACGTAAAGGCGCGCATAGCCTACGGCGACCCGCGCACCATCCTTGACAGCATCAGGGACAGCTGTATTGAGCTAAAGGAATTTCAGCCCGAGGCAATACGAATTTATTCATGCGCGGCGCGGCGCACGTTCTGGGGCAGCGAGATATTCAAGGAGACACAGCCTATGCAGTCCATGGCGCCGACCTCCGGTTTCTACACGTCCGGCGAGTTTTTGAGGACGGGCAAGAATGTAAATCTGCATAATGTCACCCTCGTAGTAGCTGCGCTGCGTGAGGGACAAAAAAGAGAGGATAAAATCGTAGAATACGATTTTGAGCACGAAAGTATTATCGGGAATGTATCCATGATAACGCGGCTTGCCAACTTTATCGAAGCGGCAACGAATGAGCTTGAGGTCATGGCTGTAACAGACGGTCTGACGGGACTTTTTAACCGCCGCGAGATACAAAAACGCATAGTTGACAGCATCGAGCATCACCCCGAGCACGCGGCGCTGATAATGATAGATACTGATAACTTCAAAATGGTGAACGACCGATTCGGCCACAGCGTGGGTGACGCTGTTCTGCAGGAGCTTGCCGACATGATCCGCAAGGATATATCGGACATCGCCGCGCAAGCCGGCAGATGGGGCGGCGAGGAGTTTATGATCTCAGTAACAGGCTGCAGTGAAAATGAAGTCAAGCAGCTTGCCGAGCGTATACGGCTCGACTTCGCCGGGCATGAGTTCAAAACGGCCGGTCATCAGACCATCAGCCTCGGCGTGGCATTTGCAAGAGCCGACGAGACTGCCCATTCGCTTTGGAAAAGAGTCGATCAGGCACTCTACATGGCGAAGGAAGACGGCAAGAATAAGGTTGTTGTTATGTAGATCAAAAAAAGGGATGTTAAAACACTCGTTTTACATCCCTTTTTCTATTTGCGCTTTAAGCCTTTAAGGTGATCCTTCTGTTCGGGCGTTATGCGGCGGCTCTCCACCGCCTTTTGGATAGCCTTATTATGCGTCCATGTATCAAGCCTGTTTTCTTCGATATACGGCAGCACCGCACTATATTGCTTTGCAAGAGCGGTCGCGAAATACCACGCTATCACCATGTTTATATAGTATTCATCAGACCTTATCGCTGCAACCGTTTCAGGATAGCGCATATCAAAATCCTCGTCAAGAAAATGCTGCATCAGCATCCCGACCGCAAAGCGGACGGTATACGTTTTATCCGATGCGAGCCATATTTTTATGTGTCCCAAAAGCTCTCCATGATGCTTTTTAAACACCTTCGGCGATAGCTGGTCACAGGTGGCCCAGTTATCGATATACGGCAAAAACTGCTGAAGGCAAGCTATACATTCATCAAAGTCATTTATTTCCGATATGATAAACGCGTGCAGCTGATATTCGTCAAAATACTCATGCGGCAGGGCTCCAAGAAAACTTTTTATGTCCCCTTGCTTCGGGATTTCTTTGGCAAGGGCACGCAAGTCGGGCGTGCGCACGCCTATAAAGGCATCCGCCGCCACTGTCGGGATGAGCTTGCTTTGAAAACCCCGATATTTTATGTCCTGCAAGCTAAAAAGCCGCTCCTGTATATCCTTTATTGTCATTTTGCGTTCCTCTGCATCAGTCGGTCACGACCTCGCCCGTCCAATCAATTATGCCGCCAAAATCGTATACGTTGGTATAGCCCATTGCGGAAAGTTTTTTCGACGCCTCCTTGCTGCGGCGGCCGCTGCGGCAATACACCAAAATGACCTGATCAAGCTTCGGCAGTTCCTTAGGCTTTTCGCTGCTTATCTCCTCGTTGGGTATACATATCGCGTCCGGGATATGTCCCGCAGCAAACTCGTCCGGGCGGCGCACATCAACTATGATATGTCCATCGTCCTCGCCCATCATGCGCTGTGCCTCCTCCTGCGTTATCTTATTATACGCGCTCTCCTCTGTTTTTTTCGCACCCAAAAACGCGCATCCGCAAAGCGTAAGCACCGCCGCCGATATTATTGCCGCTATTGATATTTTCATCTTATTCTCCTTTTCTGCTTATTAAGTTACACAATATGGTGAATGCCTATATTCATCGTTTCTTCTTGGGAGCGGGCAGCTCCTCATACATCGCCTCTATCAGCTCAGAGAGGAATGTCCGGTTATCCACCTCGCCCACAAGCAGCATCGCCTTTGCGCCCTCGTACGGAAGCTCCCGCGCAGCACCCCGCAGCAGTTCCTCAGCCGCCTTAACGGGCTTTACAAGAAATCGGTCATCATAGATGCCGCCGACGACCTTGCCGCGATAATATATGATGTACTCGCCCATCATCGCCCGACAGCTTACATCCTCCAGCCCCGAAAGCCGGTCCATTATATACGCTAAATATTCCTTGCTCGATGCCATATTCAGCCCCCCACTTGCAACCGTTATGCTTATGTAAAAACTATATCATATATACGATGATTTGTCAACACGGGTTGAATTTGAGTTTCCCCATTTTT
>CAJONM010000024.1 GCA_905235885.1 uncultured Clostridia bacterium | reverse complement strand
TTTTTGAGGAAAATGCTCACAGCAGGTCGTATTTTTCGCCTTGCGAGGCTATACTTTTGTATGCGAGCAAGGCGAAAGGTGCGAGATGCAAAGAGCATTTTTCTCAAGGACTTAGCAAACGCCTTGCTGCATCATTGCCTCTGCCACCTTCATAAAGCCTGCAATGTTCGCGCCGGCAACAAGATCGAGCTTGCCGCCCTTGGTGAGGTTATACTGCTTTGCGGCGGCGGTGGCTGCGTTGTATATCGAAACCATTATGCCGTGAAGCTTACTGTCTACCTCGTCAAATGTCCATGAAAGTCTCTGCGAGTTCTGGCTCATTTCAAGCGCCGATGTTGCAACGCCGCCGGCATTTGAAGCCTTGCCGGGAACGAAGTATACGCCGTTCTGCTGCAAATACTCTGTCGCGTCCGGAGTTGTAGGCATATTCGCGCCCTCGGCAACGATAAGAGTGCCGTTTGCAACGAGCGCCTTGGCATCATCTATGAGAAGCTCATTCTGAGTAGCGCACGGAAGAGCTACATCTACCTTAACCTTCTGCCACAGTCCTGCGCCCTCGTAATACTTAGCCGAGGGATGTGTGTCGGCATACTCCTTGATCCTGCCGCGCTTTACTTCCTTGATCTCCTGTACCGCCGCGAGGTCTATGCCGTTTTCATCTATTACATAACCGTTTGAGTCTGACATTGTGATAACCTTTGCGCCGAGCTGCTGCGCCTTCTGGCAGGCATATATCGCAACATTGCCTGCACCCGATATAGCGACTGTCTTGCCCTCGAACGATGTACCAAGCTCCTTGAGCATCTCAGCCGCGAAATATACAAGACCGTAGCCCGTAGCTTCCGTACGCGCGAGCGAGCCGCCCCATGTAAGGCCCTTGCCCGTAAGCACGCCCTCATATATATTTTTAAGTCTCTTGTACTGACCGAACATATATCCGATCTCTCTTGCGCCTGTGCCTATATCGCCCGCCGGAACATCCGTGTCTGCGCCGATGTGACGCGACAGCTCCGTCATAAAGCTCTGGCAGAAACGCATTACCTCGTTATCCGACTTGCCCTTCGGGTCGAAATCGCTGCCGCCCTTGCCGCCGCCGATAGGAAGTGTTGTAAGGCTGTTTTTGAATATCTGCTCAAAGCCGAGGAACTTGATAACGCTCAGATTTACGGTCGGGTGAAGTCTGAGTCCGCCCTTATACGGACCTATTGCGCTGTTAAACTGCACTCTGTAGCCGCGGTTTACCCGGACCTTGCCGTTGTCATCTACCCACGGTACTCTGAACATGACGATTCTCTCCGGCTCAACTATTCTCTCAAGCAGTGCCGCGTTCTCAAACTCCGGATGCGCGTCAAGCGCCGGCTGGATCGTCTCAAGAACCTCTGTAGCGGCCTGGATAAATTCCTTCTCGCCCGGATGATTCTTCTTTAGCTCTTCTAATACTCTCTCACCATATTTCATTGTGAGAACCTCCTTTAATAAATATAATATTTATTGTACAGCAGCGAACTGCTTATTATTGCTACCGAGAAGCGGAGCTTTTCCGCCCAAACTCCTCCGATTGTACCGATTATATCACGCCAATTACAATATTTCAATAGAAAAATAAAAAAAATTCACAAATTTTGCGTTTCCTATTGAAAAAAAACTGTTTTTGGTATAAAATATAATTATGTAATTATGCCTGTCGGCAGTAAATGTAAAAAGGAGAAATGACAATGTTGAACAAATTGAATGTTGAAGGCTTGGATGTAAAGGGCAAAAGAGTGCTTGTCCGCTGTGATTTTAATGTACCGCTGAACGAGAAGCTGGAGATCACGGACGATACAAGAATAACAGGCGCAATGCCCACGATAAAATATCTCGCGGATAACGGCGCAAAGGTGATCCTTTGCTCGCACATGGGCAAACCAAAGGGCAACCCCGTACCGGAGCTTTCGCTCGCGCCGGTGGCAAAGAGCATATCAAAAAAGCTGGGTAAGGAAGTAGTATTCGCTCCCGATGACACAGTTGTTGGCGACAATGCGAAAAAGGCCGTTTCCGAAATGGCTGACGGCGATGTTGTGCTTCTTGAAAACACACGCTACAGAGCTGAGGAAACAAAGAATGTCGATGCATTTTCAGAGGAGCTTGCATTGCTGGCGGATCTGTTCGTCAATGACGCGTTCGGAACGGCACACAGAGCGCACTGCTCAAATGTCGGCGTTACGAAATATGTTAAGCCCGCGGCGGCAGGCTATCTTATAGAAAAGGAAATACAGTTTTTGGGCAATGCCGTAAATGCGCCCGTAAGACCGCTCGTTGCGGTATTGGGCGGCTCGAAGGTATCGTCTAAGATCTCAGTTATAGAAAACCTCCTTAAAAAGGTAGATAAGCTCATTATAGGCGGCGGCATGGCGTACACATTCTTTGCCGCACAGGGCAAGACGACCGGCACATCGCTTCTGGAGCCGGACTATATCGAATACGCAAAGAAGATGCTTGAAGAAGCAGGCGATAAGATAGTATTGCCCGTAGATACCGTTGTTGCGGAGAAGTTTGACAACGACGCTCCGTCAAAGGTAGTCGAGGGCAACATCCCCGACGGGTTCATGGGACTTGATATAGGTCCTAAGTCGATAGAGCTGTTCAAATCCGTGCTCAAGGACGCAAAAACGGTCGTATGGAACGGTCCTATGGGCGTGTTTGAGATGCCGAACTTTGCAAATGGCACGAACGAGATCGCCGCAATGCTCGCAGAGCTTGACGCGAAGACGATCATAGGCGGCGGCGACAGCGTTGCAGCCGTAAATCAGGCCGGTCTGGGAGATAAGATGAGCCATATATCCACAGGCGGCGGCGCGTCGATGGAATTCCTTGAGGGCAAGGATCTGCCGGGAATAGTAGCGCTTACGGACGCTGAGTAATATACGGAAGGAGTTTAGACAAAATGGGAAAATATATAATTGCCGGTAACTGGAAGATGAATAAGCTTCCGTCGGAAACATATGATTATGTAAAAGAGGTAGCCGAAGCGACAAAGGGCGCGGCATGCGAGGTAGTATGCTGCACGCCTTATGTATGCCTTGCTCCGGCTGTTGAGGCTGCAAAGGGCACACATGTAAAGATCGGCGCGGAAAACCTGCATTATGAGGAAAAGGGCGCATATACCGGCGAGGTATCGGCGGAAATGCTTGTAGATCTGGGCGTTAAATATGTTATCATCGGTCACAGCGAAAGACGCGAATATAACAACGAAACGGATGAAACGGTAAACCTCAAGGCTAAGAAGGCGATAAGCGCCGGACTTACACCTATTGTATGCTGCGGCGAGTCTCTCGCTCAGCGTGAGGCAGGCATAACGATGGACTGGATCGCGATACAGATCAAAAAGGCGTTTGCCGGCATATCGGCAGACGACGCGAAAAAGGTCGTTATCGCATATGAGCCGATCTGGGCGATCGGAACGGGCGTAACGGCGACAGACGAG
>CAJONM010000023.1 GCA_905235885.1 uncultured Clostridia bacterium | reverse complement strand
GCGGAGGAGGTGGGATTCGAACCCACGAGCCCTTTCGGACTACCGCATTTCGAGTGCGGCCCGTTATGACCACTTCGATACTCCTCCGTATGCGAATATCCGAATCATATCCGCTTTCAACAAGCATCATATATTTTAGCATATGTTAGGATATTTGTCAAGGGCTAAATTTATTTTTTTTGCCTTTTTGCTTACAAAGCTGCCAACCCCATACACAAGTCTGCCCCCTTTTGGGGAAATGTCAGGCGGAACCTGACAAAGTGGGTCATCGTTCTGTTTTCCAGAATTGCACGCTGTACGGGGGAAGCTCCGAGCCGCCGCCGAAATCGTGTGTTTTGCCAGTTATAAGATCCTGTGCCATACCGCATCCCGCGTCAAAATGGCACATTGCCGGTGCGGAGTCGGCATTTATTGCAACCAGAACTCTTTCGCTGTCGGTTTTTCGCTCAAATATGCAGTGCTTGTTTTGCAGGAGAACGGATCGGAATGAGCCGTTTTTGAGAGCGTCGCTGTTTTTAAATGCGTTGGCAAGCCTTGATATTAATTCCGTCAGCTCATTTTCCTGTGGAGCGTCTATAGACGGACGCAGCGCCGGGTCGCCCTGAGATTTATCACCCTGCACGCCAAACTCGCTGCCGTAATATATGCATGGGAAGCCGGGCATACCGAACATCATTCCGTATATGAGCGGCAGATGATCGGGGTTTGAAAGTATGCTTGCAATCCTCGTGACATCATGGTTATCGACAAAGTTCATCAGATGCTTGCCGCGGCATACGCACCATTGTTCGTCACCGAACAGGCGCTGAACGGAATGTATTATCTCAAACATATTCATCGAGTTAAACGATGAATAAAGCCCCTTATAGCACTGATAGTTTGTGCAGGAATGCAGCATACCGTCATTTACTCTTTGCGAATAATCACCGTGCAAAAGCTCGCCGATAAGCACAAATTCATTCTTCAGGCTTTGGGTATGTCCGCGCAGCTCCGAGAGAAATTCGGGCGTAAGGCAGTATGCGACATCAAGCCGGAGTCCGTCAATATCAAAATAATCTATCCAGAACTTTACAGCCGAAAACAAATGCTCCTTAACAGCCGGATCATATAAATTCAGCTTTACGAGGTCATAGTTGCCTTCCCAGCCCTCATACCATAATCCGTCGTTATAATTGCTGTTGCCGCCGAAATCTATATTGAACCAATTTTTATACGGAGAGTCCCAACGCTTTTCTAATACATCTTGAAATGCCCAAAAGCCTCTGCCGACATGATTGAACACTCCGTCAAGAACAACCTTTATGCCGTTTTCATGGAGAAGCGCAATAAGCTCTTTGAGATCCTCGTTGGTGCCGAGCCTCGTATCTGTTTTGAAAAAGTCGCGTGTGTTGTAGCCATGCGTGTCCGACTCAAAGACGGGCGAGAAATATATCGCATTCGCACCGAGTTTTTTGATGTGCGGTATCCATTCCGATACTTTTTTTATCCTATGTTTCAAAACGCCGTCATTTTCAAACGGCGCACCGCAAAAGCCCAAGGGATATATCTGATAAAATACGCTTTCAAATGCCCACATATGTTTTTTCTCCTCAATATTGTTTTCTGTCTAAATTACGGTACTGTATCGCCTCGGCAATATGCGAGGACTTTATATCATCAAATCCGTCAAGATCTGCGATGGTTCGCGCCACCTTGAGTATCTTGCTGTGCGCTCTTGCACTCAGCCCCAGCCGATCGAATGCGGCTCTGAGCAGCTTGCTTTCCGCATCACCGAGTTGACAGTATTTATCGAGCATCGGTGCGGTGAGCTGTGAATTGAAGGTTATGCTTTCGTTCTCATAGCGGCTAAGCTGTACCTTCCTTGCGCGGTTTACGCGCTCTTTTATTTCTGCGCTGCTATCGCCTTGCGGCAGCGCGGAAAGATCGTCATAGCGTATATGCGGCACTTCTATCTGAATGTCTATTCTGTCCAGCAGCGGCGCAGATATTTTTGCTCGATAGCGCTGTATCTGATGCGGAGTGCAGGTACACATACGCTTAGGATTTCCGAGATTTCCGCACGGACAGGGATTCATTGCCGCTATAAGCATTATGTTGCATGGGTACGAAAGCGTCGCGTTCACGCGCGAGATCGTTATTATCCCATCCTCAAGCGGCTGACGAAGCACCTCAAGCGCGTCACGGTGAAATTCGGGCAGCTCGTCTAAAAACAGTACGCCGCAATGCGCCAGCGACAGCTCTCCCGGTCGCGGCACCGCTCCTCCGCCGGACAATGCGGTTGCGGAAACGGTATGATGCGGATCGCGGAACGGGCGTTCGGTTATGATCGGTACATTTGACGGAAGCGTGCCGGCTATCGAATGAAGCTTTGTGACCTCAAGCATTTCATCAAATGTCATATCGGGCAGTATCGTACTCATGCGCTTTGCGAGCATGGATTTGCCCGTTCCGGCAGGACCGGACATAAGCACATTATGAAGTCCGGATGCAGCTATTTCGATCGCTCTTTTCGCGTGCTCCTGACCTTTTACATCACGCATATCGAGCGCGGAAACGATCCGCGACGCTTCTATCGCCTCAAGATCGGTTTTATAAGGCTTGATATTATTCGTACCGCAGAAAAAATCTATCGCGTCGGAAAGGTGGGAAAGGGGATATATGTCTATTCCCGAAATTACCGCCGCTTCTTCCGCGTTCTGCTCAGGAACAAAGCAGCGTTTAATGCCCTTTTCATATGCTGATATGACCATGGGCAAAACACCGTGAACGGGTTTAACGGACCCGTCAAGAGCAAGCTCGCCTATGAATACAGTATGCTCCGCATCGTCGATATTTATCTGTGCGGACGCGGCAAGAATTGCAAGCGTTATCGCAAGATCAAACCCTGAGCCTTCCTTTTTGATAGACGAGGGCGCCAAGTTCATGGTAATGCGCTTACGAGGAAAATCACATCCGCAGTTTTTTATCGACGCTTTCGCGCGATCGCGCGCTTCGCGGACGGTCGCGTCCGGCAGTCCGATTATATCAAATGCTATCACTCCGTTTGATATATCCGTCTGCACCTCTATGATCGTTCCGTCAAGTCCCGTAAGAGATACCGTATTTATCGTTACGAACATTGCTTTAATCCAGCTCCTTTCTTCAGTACATAAACGAGTATACCACATTTTGGAAATTTTTTCAACCCCTTGTGGATAATTAAGAATAAAGCGCCTTCTCTGCCCACCGCTTTGCGGTGGGCAGAGAAGATAAAGCGTTTTGTTATGCCCGTGTGCGTTTTCGACCAAAGGGAGAAAAAGTACGCACGGGCAATTTAATCATGTTTTTTGCTTTACAAGAAAGCAATTTCTTATAAAGCAAAAAACCAATTGACTTAACGCACATTTGGTGGTATAATGTAATATAGAAGAGAGTGTTGAATAAAAGGAGATGAGGTTGTGGAGTTTATAGGATTTTTGATACTGTTTCCATTTCTTGTGGCGGCAGTTTTGGCATTTACTAAAAATAACACAATACGCAGAGCTGTCGTTATCACCGGCAGCAGCGGAATAATATTGGCATCCGTGGCGTTCGCCGTATATCAGCTTGTTTTGAGTAGCGGTGGGGAGCGGCATTATATGTTCCCGTCGCTTGCCACAAACGCTATAAATTACATCATGCTGGCTGTCGAGGTCTTTTTGATGGTGCTTATAGTGGTGCTGAGCATAAAGCACAGAAAGCCGCATGCGGCGGTGCTGTCTGTTGCCGGAACGGCGCTTGTCGGCTGGCTTGAGCTTACCGGTCAGGCGCATACGGATCAGGCATATATGTATTGCGATAAGCTTACAGTTCTGATGTGCTTTATAATCGGCGTTGTCGGTTCGCTTATTTGTATTTATGCCGTCGGATATATGGTCGATTATCATCACCATCACACCGAATATAAGGACAGACGAACATTCTTTTTCCCGATGCTGTTTATATTTTTGGGAGCGATGATGGGGCTTGTAACATCATCTAATCTTATCTGGCTGTTTTTCTTCTGGGAGATAACGAGTGTATCTTCATTTTTGCTTATCGGATATACAAGGACCAAGGAGGCGGTGGACAATTCGTTCAGGGCGCTTTGGATGAACCTTCTGGGCGGATTGGGCTTTGCGATAGCGATCGTATTTTCGGCAAAGGTGCTGCATATTACGACGCTTTATGAAATGCTCAGGCTCTCGCCAAATCTTTCATATACGATCTATCCTGTCATCCTGCTGGCATTTGCCGCGCTTACAAAATCGGCGCAGCTTCCGTTTTCAAAATGGCTTTTGGGAGCAATGGTCGCGCCTACGCCGACATCAGCGCTTTTGCACAGCGCAACGATGGTAAAAGCCGGAGTATATCTTCTTTTAAGGCTTGCTCCGCTCCTATCGGACAACCTTGCCGGAACGATGGTATCCTTGATAGGCGGCTTCACATTCCTTATTGCGAGTATGCTTGCCATAACCGTAAGCGACGGTAAAAAGGTGCTGGCATATTCGACGATCTCAAATCTCGGACTTATAACGGCTTGTGCCGGCGTAGGCACGGAGGAAACGGTCTGGGCAGGCATACTGCTCTTGATGTTCCACGCCGTTTCAAAATCAATGATGTTTCAGGCTGTCGGCGCGATTGAAAATTCAACGGGCAGCCGCGATATAGAAGATATGCACGGACTTATTATGAGTCTGCCGTTTCTGGCGTTTGTCATGGTTATCGGCATTGCCGGAATGTTCCTTGCGCCGTTTGGTATGCTTATCTCAAAATGGGCGGCACTCAAGGCGTTCGTAGACGCCGGAAACATAGTGCTTGTCCTCTTCATCGCATTCGGCAGCGCAACGACTATGCTGTATTGGACAAAATGGCTTGCAAAGATACTCGCCTGCAAATCCCAGTCGCACAAGGTGCATCACAAGACTTCGCAGGGACAGTGGGTATCGCTTATAAGCCATGCGGTGATGATGGTCATGCTGTGCATATCCCTTCCGTTCGTATCAGTGTATCTGGTAGAGCCTATCTTAGAGCAGCTCTATAATGTTCCGAATGTATCGGTGCTTGCGGCGGAGGATCTGGTAATCATGGTCATCATGCTCGTAATGATCTTTATTATCCCCGTTATATCCCGTTTGGTGGTGCGCCATATGCACTTCAAGCCGAATATAGAATATATGGCGGGTATAAACGAGGGCGATAACCGCCGGTTCAAGGATTCGTTCGACAATCCTAAATATATGTATCTTTCAAATTGGTATATGGATAACTATTTTGGCGAGAATAAAATATGGCTGCCGGCGGTCGCTATCGCAACGGTGGCAATAATCGCGTGCATAGGCCTGACGCTCGGCAATCTGAGCGGACTGCCGCTGTGATATGGGGGTGATATGAAATGAAATCAGCAATGGGTATTATATTGTATCTTATACTTGCTCCGTTTGTAGGCGGTCTTATTTCAGGTATCGACCGCAAGATCACAGCTCGTATGCAGGGCAGGATAGGGCCGCCCGTTTTGCAGCCGTTTTATGATGTGCGTAAGCTCATCAATAAGGAGATACTTCTGATAAACAATATGCAGTACCTGTTCGCGTGGTGCTTTATTATATTCATCGCATTCACAGGTGCGCTGTTTTATGGCGGCGCAAATCTGCTGCTCGTATTTTTCGTACTTACGACGGCTGCTATGTTTCTCGTGCTTGAGGCCACGACGACAAATTCACCGTACTCGGTTATGGGCGCGAACCGCGAAATGATACAAATGCTCTCGTATGAACCCATGGTACTGCTTACAGCGGTCGGCTTCTACCTTGCGACATCGTATGTACACACAGAGGGAACATTTACAATATCACAGATAATCACAATGTCGCCAAAACCGAACATTATATATCTTCCCGGTGTTTTCATAGGTTTTCTGTATATACTCACCATCAAGCTGCGTAAATCACCGTTTGATATATCCATGTCGCATCACGCGCATCAGGAAATGGTAAAGGGTATAACGACTGAGCTGTCCGGCGGTATGATGGCGCTGATAGAGATCGCACACTGGTATGAGAATGTATTTCTGCTCGGCGTTATAGGTCTTTTCATAGTATGCTCAAAGTGGTGGAGCATACCGCTGGCGATATTGGTATGCGCGGCGGCGTTCTTTTTGGAAATATTGATAGACAATACGAGTGCGCGTGTGAAGTGGGATAAAATGTTCAAATCCGCATGGGCCGTAACATTGATATTCGGCGCGGTGAACATATTTATTCTGCAGGTATTGTAAGGGGAGGTAGAGATATGGCAAAAGTAGCAAAATCACCATGGCTCCTGCATTATGACGGATCAAGCTGCAACGGCTGTGATATAGAGGTGCTTGCGTGTCTGACGCCGATATATGATGTTGAGAGATTTGGCGTTATAAATACGGGAAATCCCAAGCACGCCGACATACTGCTCATAACCGGCGGCATCAACACACAGAATAAAGCGGTTGTACAGCAGCTGTATTCGCAGATGCCTGATCCGAAGGTCGTCTGTGCTGTAGGAATATGCGCGTGCAACGGAGGCGTATTCAAGGAATGCTATAATATACTGGGCGGCGCCGACAAGGTAATACCGGTAGATGTGTATGTGCCGGGCTGCGCTGCGCGGCCGAACGCGATAATAGACGGCGTTGTAAAGGCTGTCGGGATACTTGAGCAAAAGCGCAAGGGAATGAAAGCAAAGGAGGCAAATGCCGATGCGTGAGAATTATCAGCTTATAGACATAACTCCGGACCTCTTGCCGTTAAAGGCGGTCCGCGAGAAAAAGCATAACGCGCGTCTCGTTCAGATATGCGCCGTAAACACAAAGGACGGCTTTGATCTTTTGTATTCGTTTGCGAAGGAATACAGGTTTATAACATACAAGGTTCAGGTAGATATAAACGATGAGGTAGTGACAATATCGGACATATACCCGTCGGCGGCACTGTATGAGAATGAGATGAAGGAGCTGTTCGGAGTTAAGATAAAGTATATCAATCTTGACTACAAGCGCAAGCTCTACACCATAGATGCCGAAACACCGTTCAGACCTGAGGCGGACATGGATGATTCGGATGAGGAGGATGATGAATAATGGCTAACAGAACAATAGTACCGTTCGGACCGCAGCATCCGGTTCTTCCGGAGCCGGTGCATCTTGATCTCGTCCTTGAGGATGAAAAGGTCGTTGAGGCAATACCGAAAATAGGATATATACACAGAGGTCTGGAAAAGCTCGTGGAAAAGCGCGACTTTAACGATTATCTTTATGTTGTGGAACGCACCTGCGGCATATGCTCGTTCATGCACGGAATGGGATATGTTGAGGCGATGGAGAGGATATTTAATGTTGAGATCCCCGACCATGCAAAATATCTGCGAACGATATGGTGCGAGATGTCGAGAGTGCATTCGCATCTGCTATGGCTCGGACTGCTCGCGGACGCGTTTGGCTTTGAAGCGCTGTTCTATCAATGCTGGAGAATGCGTGAGCGCGTGCTTGATATGTTTGAGGAAGCTACAGGCGGACGAGTTATATTCTCTGTCAATAAAATAGGTGGTGTCCTCAAGGATATGCCGCCCCAGATGCTGGCAAAATTTGTAAACAACTTCAACGATATGGAGTCGGAGCTGAAAGCTCTTACCGACGTATTTTTAAGAGATTATACGGTAGAGTCAAGATTGAGAGGCGTGGGTATCCTCACAAAGGATGAGGCGATCCATCTCGGCGCTGCGGGACCGATGATGCGCGCGAGCGGAATAGAGATCGATACAAGAACGCTTGGCTACGCGGCATATGAGGATATTGATTTTCAGATCATAACATCCGATGATTGCGACTGCTATGCCAGATGCGAGGTACGCATAAAGGAAATATTCCAGTCGTTTGATATTATCCGTCAGGCGGTTGCAAAGATACCCGATGGCGAGTTGTCGGTCACCGTTAAGGGTAATCCGGACGGCGAGGCGTTCGCCAGACTTGAACAGCCCAGAGGCGAGGCGATATACTACTGCCGCGCGAACGGAACAAAGTTCTTAGAGCGTTTCCGTATCAGAACGCCAACGTTTGCAAATCTCACGCCTATGCTGCACACGCTTAAGGGCGCGGAGCTTGCCGATGTGCCGCTTCTT
>CAJONM010000022.1 GCA_905235885.1 uncultured Clostridia bacterium | reverse complement strand
GCGGAAACGGATGTGACAACGGCATTTGTTATACCGAATATCGGTCTTTCATTGCCCATGCCGTACGGCTCAAGCGCCGACAACAGCTTTGCGGTGGAGATGTTGAGATTTGCTCCGCCAAGCAGTGAGTCTATTTTGATGACAGGCACCATATCCTCCGCTGTCATGACATTGTCGGCATATTTATTTATCCTTCTTGAAAAATCCTCTATGTCATCGCTGTTAATGCTCAGTCCGGCGGCAACGGCGTGTCCGCCAAAATTTGTGAGCAGCTCCTCGCTGTCTGAGAGCGCGTCGAAAAGGTTAAATCCCGATATGCTCCTTCCGCTGCCCTTGCCCTTGCCGTTTTCAAGCGATATAAGTATCGCCGGCTTATAAAACTGCTCAACAAGCCGCGACGCGACAATGCCGATAACTCCGTTATGCCAGCCCTCGCCGGCAAGAACGATGACCTTTTTTTTGTCGAAGCTCTTGTCCTCCGCTATCATTTGCAGAGCGCACTCATGTATCTGCTGCTCCGTATCGCGCCTGAGGGCATTTTCCGTATTAAGCTCTATTGCAAGCTCCGCGGCTCTTTTCTCGTCCGATGTAAGCATCAGCTCAACAGATGTTACCGCCGAGCCGAGCCGCCCTGCGGCGTTGAGACGGGGCGCTACGGAAAACGCTATCGTAGATGCGGTCACCTTCTTATCTCCGACTCCGGCAACATCCAAAAGTGCCTTTATACCTATCCTTTTAGGATCCTGAAGCAGTGCCAGACCTTTATCGACTATGATCCTGTTCTCATCCGTGAGCGGAACGACATCGGCTATCGTGCCGACAGCGGCAAGATCGACATATCTGTCAAAATACTCGCCCGTATCAAGTCCCAGCCGCATCGCCAGCGCAAGCATAAGCTTAAACGCCACTCCGACGCCCGCGAGTCCGTCAAAATCGTATTCATCATCGGGGCGTTTGGGGTTTACGACCGCTACCGCCTCGGGTATGCGTTCCTTGCAGGTATGGTGGTCGGTTATTATGATGTCGACATTCTGAAGCTTTGCAAACTCCGTTTCACCTACGGCTGTTATGCCGCAGTCAACGGTTATGATAAGCTTCGTTCCCTGCCGTATCAGCTTGTTGAGCGCCATGACATTTATGCCGTATCCCTCATCCTTGCGGTCCGGTATATAATATTCAGCATCCGCACCCTGTGACTTTAAAAAATCATACATCAGTGCCGTTGAGGTTATCCCGTCAACATCATAGTCGCCGTAAATTACTATTTTTTCCTTATCACCAAGCGCCTTTATTATTCTGTCGCATGCCTTGTCCATATCGAGCATGGTCATGGGGTTTTTGATCTCGCGCTTTGATTTCGTAAGGAAGGATTTGAACTCTCCCTCCTCTATGCCGCGATTGAGAAGCAAATACGCTATGAGCACAGGTACGCCCGTATTTTGGCTTGCCCGTTTTATCTGCTCCGATTTGATTTTATCGTTTCTGTATTTCCATACCGTACGCTTCATAATATCCTCTGAGATCCCTTTCGCAGCGCTGAAAACGCGCTGTCTGAAAAATTGATTATACCACTTCTTATTATACCATTTTTTTCGCGAAATTTCAAGCTTTTTACGCAAAAAAAACAAAAGGGACAGCCGTTTTTTGAGGCAGCCCCTTAATCATCGTTTGCTATATACATCCAGAATATCACAAACAGCACCAAGCATATGCCGCCGCCGATAAAAGCTATCGGTTTGCGGACATCGGCGCTTATCGGCTTTGACATCCGGATCGGCTTTTCGCCGGATTGTTTTTGCTGTTTTTCGGTTATCTTGCCGTGCGCTTTTTTATATACGAGCTTGTTGTGCGTGTACGCGTCTATCGCGTTTTCCAGCTCAATATCCGAGAGCGGGATACAGTCGCATCGTACAGATAATATCTGATACCCCTCCTCGACCGTCGGAGTGCGCCGCAATATCGCGTAGTTATAAAACGATTTTTCCGTTGCGAACCGCACATAATAGAGCTGACGGTCAAGGTCGTAAAGATGCGTTATCGAATAAAAGATATTATCCGCGTCCGGCTCCTTGAGCGCGTCCTTGTATTCGGAAATATTGCTGTAATTGCCTATATCAAATGACGAAAACTTTGCCGCGCCGGACATAACGCCCTCTATCCTCTCCTCCTCTTTTTCGGACAGCATATCGGATATATCCTCATATGTTACGCTTTTGGCAGCATCATCTTTAAGCTCATAGAAAAAGTCGCACAGATACTTATTGTATACCGAAATATCCACCTCCGGATGCAGAAGCGTGTTTTTAAAGCTCAGAACACCCGTTTCCTCCGCATAAGCCGGCGGCGATACGAGAACGAACGCCGTTCCGTCTATGACGGTGTAAAATTCCGACCTTATCTTTTCCCCGTCTTTATATTCGTTATATACTATATAACGCTTTTCGTTATTGTAGCCTACCGTCATCTCTCCCCATACGCCTTCGCCTACATTATATCCCTTTGAAATAATGCTTACAAGAGATGACACCTTTTGTGTTTCATCGAATTTGTATATATCCGCCGATACACAGCCGCGCGAGCTGTCGGCTCTGAAAATCACAAGGTATGGGCTTTCGCTGTTGTCAAAGTCTATTATGTCGCCATATATGATGCCGCCGGGGTAAATATCGGCTCCACAATCAACATCAAGGTATCCGCCGCATTCCTCGGTAGACAGGACTCCGTATCGGAGCATCTCGTCATTTAAGGT
>CAJONM010000021.1 GCA_905235885.1 uncultured Clostridia bacterium | reverse complement strand
TGATAATTTGTAATTATCCTTTATTGATATTCAGCTTCTTCCGTGGATGTTTCCGTTGGAGAATCTGCTTTTGCTTGGCGGTGGAGACGTGGGTGTATATCTCAGTTGTTCGTATGGAACTGTGACCTAGGATTGATTGTATATAGCGTATATCTACATCGGCTTCAAGCAGCATGGTCGCAAATGTGTGGCGGAACATATGCGGGGTGATATGCATACAGTTCTTAATTGTGCCGGCATATTTATTGATCATAAACCGCACTGACTGTTCGGACAGGCGATTGGTGAGACGGTTTACAAAAAAGTATCCGGTGGCGATTATTTCTGTTTCAAATTGCTTTTTGTATTGCTTGAGTGCAGATAAAACATCGGGCGTGCATATTTGTATAATCCGCTCTTTAGATCCTTTGCCGAAAACCTTTATATAATTGTCTGATAGGTTGACATCAGCTGATTTTAAGTGGCATAACTCAGATACACGAAGGCCGGTAGCAAAGAGTAACTCTAACACGGCAATATCTCGCAAGCTGCATTTTATAGAGTAGTCAGTTTTTGCGCTGTTCAGTTCTTTATAAGCTTCATTTAATATTTTTACTAACATTTTTTCGGGGATTACCTTAGGCAGAACAACAGGTTCGCGTATCTTAAGATTGATTTTGTTAAAAGGGTTTTCTATAACCAGTTCCTCGCATGACAAATATTCAAAAAAAGCCTTTAGAGAGGCTACTTTGCGTTTTATGGTTTTGGGTTTATACTTCGGTCGAATGCTTTCAATGAAACCGCAGATGATATCTTTATCACAAAAATAATGGGATTGACAGAATAATTCATATTGGCTAAGATCTATATTGTAAGCTTTTATGGTTTTTGCATTGAGACCTTTTTGAAGTTGGCAATAAGAAATGTATCTTTGTATTAATATAGTTAAGTTTTTCATGGTGGTAATCTCCTTTTGTGTTTTAATGTTTGTTAGACATACATCTAGAGGGAATCATTATATAAAAATTCAGAAAAAGTTACAAGTAATATATCACGATTGGCGATTCGTTATGGAACAAAAAAATATCAAGATAAGCATTGATAAGATGTCGGGCTATTGAGAAAACCAATGAGCAGGAAGGTCGAGATAATTCCCGGTCACAGAAGGAAGAGGGCGAGTGACAAGGCGGACATAGAGAAAATGCCTGCTGTGGTCGCAAAGCTCAATGACGATGAAGCAACATCTCAGCTTGCTGACGGCAAACGAAGCTGTTGTTATATCATTATTCATCAAATTATGAAGAATTTTAAGAGAACGGATAAAATCTTCGGTAAAATAGATATACACTTTTAATAAAAAAAGCTTGCATTCTTTGTTCAAGTATGATAAAATAGCAATATATATGTGTTTGACTAAGCATATCATAAATTTATAGAGCTGTGCAAAAAGTGAGTAATAGCTTACAGATGAGCAAATAGCGTGACTTGAAGCTATATATGACATGTATAGCATAAAAGTCTCAAGGAGATTGAAAATCAGTGAAAAAAGCAGTATTTGACGAGGAGATAAATTACAAGCGCAGGGTGAGCGGTATATTCAGAAACCGCAACCTTCTTGTTTTGGATGTCCTGATTGTTTTAGTTTCATACTTCATAACGACACTATTAATACACAATGTATACGACACAACTGAAATATTCTTACAGAATATAATTGCAGTAGGATTTACGGCGGCGATGTTTGTTTTAATGCTGTTCGTATTTAATATGTACCGCATAATGTGGGTATTCGCCGGGACGAAGGATTATGTGAAATTGGGAATAGCCTGCGCCGTTGCTTGTATACCGTCGATAGCGTTCAACGAGATGTTCTATAGGTCAACATTCTTTTTCAAGGTCAGCTTCTTTGCCGTGGTTATAGCAAGCATGCTGATAGTAGTGCTGCGAATGGGTGTTCGAGCTATACATACTCTCTATTCCGCAAGGATGACGGCGGATAAAAACAGCAAGCGGCTTATGATAGTCGGTGCGGGAACGTCTGCAGCTCTGATACTCAGGGATATTGCAAGCAATATACATCTTAACTACACTGTAGTATGCTTTGTGGACGATGATCCGAACAAGAGCCACGCCATAGTCAACGGCGTTAAGGTAATGGGTAATCGCTACGATATTGTACGGCTTGCCAAAGAATTAGAAATAGACGAGATAATGATAGCAATGCCCTCTGCAACGATGGAGGACAGGAAGAACATTATTGAGATCTGTAACGAGACAGACTGTACCGTAAAGACGATGCCGAGCATGGATCAGATGCTTCATGACGGGTCGGATGTGATAAGCCAGATAAGAAAGGTAAATATAGAGGACTTACTTGCAAGAGAGCCGATAAAACTTGACAATACCGAGATAAGCGGCTACATAAGAAACAAGCGTGTGCTTGTTACGGGCGGAGGCGGCTCGATAGGCTCGGAGCTGTGCCGTCAGATAATGAAGTTCAAGCCGAAAATATTAGTTGTTCTTGATATATATGAAAACAACGCATATGACCTGCAGATGGAGCTTAACCGCAAATATCCGCTCAACAAGCCGGAGGTAGTTATAGCATCCGTACGCGATATGGACAGGCTTGAGGATATATTTAAGAAATATGAGCCGCATATCGTATTCCACGCGGCGGCGCATAAGCATGTACCGCTTATGGAGGACAGCCCCGGCGAGGCTATAAAGAACAATGTGTTCGGCACATATAACCTTGTACGCTGTGCGGATAAGTACGGCACAAAGAAATTCGTAATGATCTC
>CAJONM010000020.1 GCA_905235885.1 uncultured Clostridia bacterium | reverse complement strand
TGTTGCCATAGCCCGATACAACATTTCCGAGCGGCTTGTGGCTGCCTATATATGTTCTGCCGCCATGATTTTCGAAGCCGACTATCATGCTGTCGAGAAAATCCGAGTGCAGGACGATATTTCCTATAAGCCGTCCCTTGCCCTGCTCGGTATATATGTCTAAAATATCAAGTCCTTCTATCGTTTCATTCTCAAGCTTATAGTATTTCCCCAGAAGCTGGTATCCGCCGCATACGGCGACAAGCGTGCCTCCGCTCTCAACATAATCGGCAAGCTCGCGTTTATGCCGCAGCAGACGGCTGCATACTATTTTCTGCTCTCTGTCCGAGCCGCCGCCCAAAAAGACTATATCGACATCTGACAGATCAAAGCCGGTATCGTCGCAGGTATAAGCCTGTGTAACGGCGTCTATGCCGCGCCAGATCAGCCGCCGCCTGAGGCATTCTATATTGCCTCTGTCGCCGTAGAGGTTGAGCAGATCCGGATACAGGTGCATGATTTTTATTTCCATTTATGCCACCCCTTCCTTCATCAGCTCTTTAAGCACCGACTCGGTAGAGTAGAGCGCGGTATAATTGACAAGGACATATACTACCTCGCTGTCCGATTTAAGAGCCGCCGTTACGGCGCGCTTCATGCTGTCGGTTAGCATATCCACATCAATATCGGCGTATTTGAAGCGAAGACTTATATCATACACCCTTATGCCCGTCGTAATGAGCATATTAAGATCATCGTTCTTTATTTTATGGAAATCGACATCCCAAAGCCACGAAACATCGCGTCCGTCGTTTGCCAGATCGTTTATGGCGACTATGACATCCTTTTTTCGTTTATCCGTATTGACAGTCGCTATCGACTGGTTAAAGCCTGCCGGGTTTTTTGACAGGCTGAGCACGACAGGTTTATTGAACTTGAACTCCTGCATCCTGCCTATTTGCGGAGTGTAGTTTTCAAGCAGTCTGGCGAAATCGGCGACATTCTCGCCGGCAACAGACAATGCCGCGTATACCGCCGCAAGATTATATATGTTGTAGAAGCCCTTGTAATTTATCTCCATCGACTTGCCGTTTATGTCAAATCGCATAGGCGGACCGAGGTTTATTTTCGTGACCTCAAAATCGGGATCGGGGCGCTTATATCCGCATTCGGAGCAGCTGAAAATGCCGAGCTGACTGTAATGATAAAAATCAAAGCTCAGCTCATTGCCGCATATGGGACAGAATCGTCCCTCCTTCGTATCGTCCACCTGCGGAAGAACGCAATCGGAGATGCCGTAATATACGGCGTTCCTCCCTATTCCGAACTGCACGCACATCGGATCGTCCGCGTTCAGAACAAGCCTTATCCCGTCCGCGCCCGACAGAGCGCGCTTTATTATATCGACCGTTATATCTATCTCGCCGTAGCGATCGAGCTGATCTCTGAAAAGATTGGTGATGACCATTATATCGGGCTTTATTTTCTCGAATACGAGCGGCGTATATGCCTCGTCTATTTCAAGGCATGCAAAATCCACCGATAATCCTCCCCACATATCCGATGCTTGTATATATGTCGTAGCTATACCGCTGAGCATATTCGCACCCAGCCGGTTGCAAAGCACCGTATAGCCCTTTGACTCAAGCGCGGAGCAAAGGAGATTGTTCGTTGTCGTTTTGCCGTTTGTGCCGCAGGTGACGATTATTTTTTTCCTGACATGCTTATTCAGATCATCCACAAGAGAAGGGCATATTTTAAGCGCGAACGCGCCCGGGCTTGCGGATGATTTCCGTCCAGTAAGCCTGCCCAGCACGCTAAGCAGCTTGCCTGCCCATATTGCAATCAGCTTTATCATAGCTATGACCATTGACTCCTTTCATCAGTTCGAGCTTCCCCGAAACCGTCCGCTGTAGCCGGAAGCCGTTATGTTGCTTTCCGTTTCGCTCCCGTCCAGATACCGCGCGGTAAATGATATCGCATAATCTCCGTTACGAACGCGTCTGTCCTTGAATTTCGCTCCGCCTATTGCTATTTTAACGGGACTGCCCTCAATATAGCTGTTTTCGGAGCTGCCGTATATCCTGTGTATCGGAGTTATGACGCTGCCTTTTCTTATATAGTCAAATCCTCTTGACAGCGCGCCGTTAAATT
>CAJONM010000019.1 GCA_905235885.1 uncultured Clostridia bacterium | reverse complement strand
GGACAAACGGGATCAAAGCGAAGCTTTGAGGACCCGACGGCGTACTGGTGTACTCCGAGCGGTCCCGTTTGTTCGTAGCAAAAAGGCTTTTGTTTTTGAAAAAACGAATAAAATGAGTTTTTTCTGCTTTCTAAATGGTATGACTCGCTACAAAACCGTTTTAAATACAGCCTTTTAATGCCTTTTTGCGATCTGGACTTTTTTTACAGCCCCGTTCTTTATTTATTTGCGTTTTCGCACTTCTGATTTGCCACCGTGCAGGATGTCTTGCACGCGGACTGGCACGATGTCTGGCATTCGCCGCATCCGCCACCAACTGCGGATTTCTTCAAATTCGCGTTGTTGATCGTTTTAACATGCTTCATTTTTTCGTCTCCTTTCGATCGTTCTGTCTTATCTTTTAAGCAATACATTCTTCTCGTATTCTCTTACTTCGTCAAGCCATTTAAGACCCACGCCCTTATTTGTTTTAGCGCAATAGTAGTCCCAAACGAGCGCGAACGGAGCTGCCTTGAACTCCTGAGAGATCGCAAGCCTGCCCGATACATCTCCTGCCGCCTCTGTCTTTTTCATAAGCTCTGTCGGCTGGAGCAGCGCATAAAGCATTGCCTTTCTCGTATTCCTAAGACCTATTACCCATGCGGCGATCCTGTTTATAGATGCGTCGAAGAAGTCTGTTGCAATATATGTATCGCCTAATTTATCAAGCCTTACAAGCTCTTCCATTATAGACTTTGTTTCATCGTCAAATGCCACAACATGGTCACTGTCCCAGCGTATCGGGCGCGACACGTGCAGAAGAACATGGTCAGAGAATGTGTATACCGAAGCGAGCTTTGCAGATACCACTTCTGTCGGATGATAATGTCCCGTATCGAGAGTCATTATGATATGGTCGGAATTTGCCTTCATGACATAGCCCATGCAGAACTCATGCGAGCCTGCCGTAAAGCTCTCCGCGCCGATACCGAACACCTTTGACTCGATACCGTCCATAACGCCCTCTACATCCTTTGTAGCCTCAAAGATCTCGTCATAGCTCTTTTTAAGCTGAGTTCTCGGCGTAAGGGTGTCGATCGGGAATTCCTTGTCACCGTCGGGCGTCCAGTGGTTTATAACGCAAACCTTGCCCGTTCTCTTATAGAAATACTCACCAATGCGGCGGCACGCGATACCGTGCTTTACCCAGAATTTCCTTATATCCTCGTCCGCGGATGAAAGCGTCGCTTTATCGCTCTTCGGGTGTGAGAAATATGTCGGGTTAAAGTCGAGACCGATACCCTTTTCAACGGCCCAGTCCGCCCAGTTCTTGAAGTTTTCCGGTGTTATCGCATCGCGGTCAACAAAGGTGTCCGCCTCCGCGTAATTGGCGTGAACATTGACTTTAAGCTCACCCGGTATATAGGACATAGCCTTTTCGATATCCGCCCTTAATTCATCGGGTGTTGTCGCTCTGCCCGGATAATTTCCGGTAGTCTGTATTCCGCCCGAAAGTCCGCCTTCCTTCTTCTCAAAGCCCAGAACATCATCGCCCTGCCAGCAGTGCATGGAAATAGGCGTTTTATCGGCAATCTCGATCATCTTGTCGACATCGATGCCGTATTGAGCATAATACTCCTTAGCGAGCTCATAACCCTTTTCTACATCGTACATAATCAAAAATCCTCCCGTGCAATATTTTACTGACATATATTATACAATAAATATCCGCCATTTGCAAGCGGTTTAGAAAAATTTGTGAAAATAAAATTACAAGCCGAGCAGCTTTTCGGCATTTTTGTGCGTTATAAGCTCCGTTTCCTCATCGGACAGACCTGCATTTTTAAGGAATGCGAGAGTGTCGGCCGGATCCTCCCACGGCAGATCGGAGCCGAAAAGGATCCTGTCTGCGCCGTGCTTTATGATTATGCGTCTGTATTGCTCTATATCCATAAACCTGCTGACAACGGATGTGTCGAAATACGCCTTTGTTCCGACAAGATACTGCTCTACCTCGTCCCATTGCTTGAAGCCGCCCATATGCGCCAGAGTGACAGTGGAAGCGTCCGTCTTATCCAAAAGCACGCGCATACGATCGACCGTACCTCTGTTCGGCGGCGCTATACCTGCGTCAAATCCGGCATGGATCGTCGTGTGCAGACCAAGCTCGCCTGCCGTTTTTACAAGTCGGATAAATTTTTCATCATCGACAAATGTAAGCTGATAGTCCGGATGCAGCTTTATCCCGATAAAGCCAAGAGCCTTTATCTCCTTTAAAGTCTCGATCGCGTCGGGCTGCTGCGGATGAACGGAGGCAAACGAGATGATCCTCTCGCCGTCTGAGATATCCTTTGCAAATCTGTTTATAGATTGCGACTGCGATATGCCGGTGGCTATGGGCATCGGCACGCACAGATCGACCTTTGAAGCGGCAAGCTTTTCCTTGAGTGCCTCATATGTGCCACGATAGTAGAGCGGCTGATCTATCTTTGATACGGTGCGAACCTTCTCCTGCATAGCTCCAAACGCCTTATCGGCTATTTTTTCGGGTAAAATATGGACATGGAAATCAATAAGCATAGTAGCATCTCTCCTTTGTCGATAGATTTTACCACTTTTTTTAATATAAATCAAGTATTAGGGGAAAATAAATATGGTCAATATCAATACATTTGGAACTAATTGCCGCAAAGGTATTGACAATCGGTATAAAATGGAGTACAATAATAAAAAACATATGAACAACCGTTCATATGTCAGACTGTCGAAAGGAACGACCGAATATGAAAACGGTATATTTGGATAATAACGCAACAACGAGTGTTTCCCAAGAAGTACGCGAGGCGATGATGCTGTATCTTACGGATATATGGGGTAATGCGTCATCGGTATTTTACAGCGTGGGACAGGCGGCCGAGGACGCGCTTGCGCGTATGCGTATGAGCGTTGCCAAAGAGCTGGGCGCGGCAAATGCGAACGAGATATATTTTACGGCTTCGGGCTGCGAGGCGGACAACTGGGCGATAAAAGGCGCGGCGTTTGCCAACAAGCGCAAGGGTAATCATATAATAACAACAAAGATCGAGCATCATGCGGTGCTGGGCGCGTGCGAATTTCTGGAGCGCAACGGCTTTGAAGTGACATATCTTGATGTTGACAAGGACGGCTTTGTAACGCCGGAGCAGGTCGAGGCGGCGATAAAGGACAACACTATCCTTATTTCCGTAATGACCGCCAATAACGAGATCGGCACGATCATGCCGATAAAGGAGATAGCGGCCGTTGCAAAGAGGCACAAGGTCATCATGCACACCGATGCCGTTCAGGCAATAGGGCATATGCCGATAAACATCGTGGAGCTGGGCGTTGATATGCTTTCCGTATCGGCGCATAAATTCCACGGTCCCAAAGGCGTGGGGCTTCTGTATATACGAAACGGCACAAGAATAGACAATCTTATCCATGGCGGAGGGCAGGAGCGCGGCAAGCGCGCCGCAACGGAAAATCTTGCCGGTATAGCCGGACTTGCAAAGGCTCTTGAGATCGCGGTAGCGAATTTAGACAAAAACACGGCGCATATGAAGCGTATGCGCGACAGGCTCATAGAAGGGCTTATGGGCAGTATAGATTATGTTAAATTAAACGGACCCACCGATCAGAGAAGGCTTTGTAATAATGTAAACATATCATATGAATTTATCGAGGGCGAAAGCATACTGATGCGCCTTAATATGGCAGGCATATGCGCGTCAAGCGGCAGCGCGTGCGCGTCCGGGTCGCTTGATCCGTCCCATGTGCTGATGGCGATAGGCGTTCCGCATGAGATAGCGCACGGCTCGATAAGATTCAGCGTGGGCGAGGACACGACGGATGAAGAGGTCGATTATGTTCTGGAGCAGATGCCAAAGATAGTGACATTGCTCAGGTCAATGTCGCCGATGTATGAGGAATTTGAAGAGGGCAGGCTGCCGTCTCAGACAAAGAGATAATATATGGGAGGAAAGCAAAGATGTACAGCGAAAAGGTAATGGATCATTTTGAAAATCCGCGCAATGGCGGCAGGCTTGAGGATGCAAACGCCGTAGGCGAGGTCGGCAATGCCGTATGCGGAGATATAATGAAAATATATATGAAGATAGAAAACGGTATCATAGAGGATGTCAAGTTCAAGACATTTGGCTGCGGCGCGGCGATCGCGACAAGCTCTATGGCTACCGAGCTTGTAAAGGGCAAGACGATAGACGAGGCTCTGAAGCTGACGAACAAAGCCGTTATGGAAGCGCTTGACGGGCTTCCGCCGGCAAAGGTGCATTGCTCTGTTCTTGCAGAGCAGGCGATCCACGCGGCGCTGAAGGACTACAGCAAGAAAACGGGCATAGATCTGGGACTTGGCGAGCTTGAGCATGAGTTTGACTGCGCGTCATTCCATAAGGATATGGCAAAGGGATAAACAGATAACGGCTTATGATAAATGATCTGAAAAAGCCGCCTATGGGCTGGAACAGCTGGGATTGCTACGGCGCGAGCGTGCGCGAGGACGAGGTGCGGCGGAATGCGCGGTATATGGCGGAGCATCTGAAGGACTTCGGCTGGGAATATATAGTTGTCGATATACAGTGGTACGAGCCCACCGCCGACGGCGCGGATTACCATGACGGCGCCGAGCTTGTTACGGACGAATATTCAAGGCTCATGCCGGCGGTGAACCGTTTCCCGTCGGCTGAGGACGGCAGGGGCTTTACCGCGCTTGCCGAATATGTCCACAGTCTCGGTCTGAAATTCGGCATACATATCCTGCGAGGCATACCACGTCAGGCGGTACACAATAACCTGCCTGTCAGCGGAACATCTCTTACCGCAAGACAGATAGCAAAGACAGACAGTATATGCTCATGGAACACGGATATGTACGGCGTTGATGCGTCAAAGCCGGGAGCTT
>CAJONM010000018.1 GCA_905235885.1 uncultured Clostridia bacterium | reverse complement strand
TATAATAATAGGCGGCGGCGCGGCAGGCATGAGCGCGGCAATATACGCGATGCGCGGCGGCATGAGGACGCTTATCCTTGAAAAGCTATCCTGTGGCGGACAGGCGGCTCAGACATACGAAATAGACAACTACCCCGGCTTTGCCGATACCCCGACCGGTCCGCAGCTGATGGCGGAGTTTGAAAAGCATATAAAGAAATTCGGCACAGAGATCAGAAATGAGGCGGTGCGCGAGATAATCGACGCCGACGGCGCGGTAAAGACGGTCAAAACGCGCCGTGGTGAATACCAAACGCGGTGCGTCATACTCGCCACCGGAGCAAGCCCGAAAAAACTGGGCGTTCCCGGTGAGGCGGAGCTTTCGGGCGTGGGAGTAAGCTATTGCGCAACCTGCGACGGAGCGTTTTTCAAGGGACAGGACACCGTCGTTATCGGCGGCGGCAATACCGCCATGGAGGACGCATTGTATTTATCGAGATTTTGCGAGCATATATTCATAATGAATCGCTCCAAACGGTTTCGCGCGTCACAAACGCTGCTTGACAAGGTAAAAGCAGAACCGAAAATAACGGTATATACCGATATGGTGGCGCAATCGTTTGAAGGCAGCGGAAGGCTGGAGCGCGTCGTTGCGAAAAACACCGAAACGGGCGAAACGGGCTTTATAAACGCCGCCGGCGTTATAATAGCTATCGGAATAGAGCCGAACAATAAGCTTGCCGCCGACAGCGGCATAGAGCTGTGCGAGCGCGGCTTTATAAAGACGGATATGTACCTGAGATCGAGCATAGACGGCATATATGCTGCCGGAGATTGCCGCGTATCGCCCCTTAGGCAGGTCATAACCGCGGCGGCGGACGGAGCAATCGCGGCAAACAGCGCGATCAATTATATTTTGCAGAGGTAGACGGCAATGAAGCTGATTAAAAACGGCCGTATCGTAACAGGTACGGGCGAGATATATGAGAACGGCGTTATAGCATTTGACAAAAAGATAAAATATGTCGGCGCGGACTATGACGCAAACGGGTGCGAGGTCATAGATGCCGAGGGGATGTATGTCCTTCCCGGACTCATCGACGCGCACTGCCATGTGGGACTGTTCGGTGACTCTCTGGGCTTTGAGGGCGCGGACGCAAATGAGGACAGCGACCCGATAACGCCGCATTTGCGCGCCATAGACGGCATAAATCCGCAGGACAGGGCGTTTGAGGACGCGGTGCGGGCAGGCGTTACGACGGTCGTAACGGGACCGGGCAGCGCAAACGCCGTCGGCGGACAGTTCGCCGCGGTAAAAACCGCCGGAGTGTGTGTGGATGATATGGTTATAAAAGCGCCGTGCGCGATGAAAATGGCGCTTGGCGAAAACCCCAAATCGGTGTATAACGGCAAGGATCAGACGCCCGTTACGAGAATGGGTACCGTCGCGCTCATACGCGAGCTTCTGTTCAAGACGCAAAACTATATCGAAGGCATAGAAAAGCATGAGGCGGACGGCGAGGCGGAGCGTCCGGAATTTGACATAAAGCTTGAAGCGATGATACCGGTCATAAAGCGCGAGATACCCGTAAAGATTCACGCGCACCGCGCCGATGACATATGCAGTGCGATACGGCTGGGCAAGGAATTTAATATTGATGTAACGATAGAGCATTGCTCCGACGGCGATGTTATAGCCGACATACTCCGCCAAGAGAATGTGCCGCTCAATATCGGACCGACGCTTACCGACAGAAGTAAGCCCGAGCTGAGGAACCTGTCCTTTTGTACTTATAAAAACCTGTCAGAGATGGGCTTGTCCGTCGCGATAATAACAGACCATCCCGAAATAACGATAGAAAATCTGCCGCTTTGCGCCGCGCTGTGCGTGCAGAACGGTATGGATCCCGACAAGGCGATCGCGGCGATAACCCTGAGGGCGGCGCAAAACTGCCGCATAGACGACCGCGTGGGAAGTCTGGAGGTCGGAAAAGACGCCGACATCGCCGTTTTTACCAAGCTCCCCACCGAATTCGGCGCAAAATGCGCTATGACATTTATTGACGGAGAACGGAAGGCTTGACATTTTGTATAAAACCGTGTATTATACCTGTATATATACAATACGATTAGAACGGAGATCATAATGGCTATTAAAGTACAAGAGAGCAGATCCGGCAAGGGAAAGCCGATATTGTTCATTTTTGCCATATTGGCAATAGTGATAATTGTCGGGATGTGCGTTATCGCGCAGGACAGCAGAGGCGTTTCGCCGGGCGAGGATAAAACGATACAGATCGAGCAGGGCTGGGGTGCGAACACCGTTGCCCAAAAGCTGGCGGATGAAGGCATAATAAAATACCCGTTCGTATTCAGGCTCGAAGCGCGTCTGGGCGGCTACGCCGATCAGTTCCAGCCGGGCAGCATAACGGTAACGGACGGCATGAGCTATACCGAAATACTCGACCTTATAACAACGGCAAACCGCGATACGATAACAGTCGTCATTCCGGAAGGGTATGAGGCGCGGCAGATCGCCGAGGCGTTGTCGGAGGCTGGGCTTGACTGCGCGGCGGATTTTATGGACGCGCTCGATCCGTCGCTTTATGATTACGCGTTTCTTGAGGGGCTGCCGGAGCGCAGCGGCGGCATAGAGGGATATTTGTTCCCG
>CAJONM010000017.1 GCA_905235885.1 uncultured Clostridia bacterium | reverse complement strand
TAAATTTCGTCAAATTAAGACAAACTCATCAAAGATTTTCGGGCATAGAAAAATCCCACAAACCGCTTGGTTGTGGGATTTTTGAGCATTTGTAATTGTAATTTTATCTCTTACTAAACTGCGGTGCACGACGGGCTGCCTTGAGACCGTACTTCTTTCTTTCCTTCATTCTCGAATCGCGAGTCAGGAAGCCTGCATCCTTCAGATCTGAGCGGTAAGCCTCCGCATCCACTTCAAGAAGCGCTCTTGATATACCGTGGCGGATCGCACCTGCTTGACCTGTGAAGCCGCCGCCTTCAACCTTTGCGACAATATCGAATTTGTCAACTGTCTTAGTGAGAACCAAGGGTTGACGAACGATAAGCTTCAATGTTTCAAGACCGAAATATTCATCTATAGATCTCTTGTTTATCGTTATTTTGCCGTTTCCGGGAATCAAGCGAACTCTTGCAACGGATGATTTCCTTGTGCCGGTACCATAGTACTGTATATCTGCCATTGTTAAAATCCTCCCTTATTTGATTTCGCCTGTCCACATAACCGGCTTCTGTGCCTCATGGTTATGCTCGGCACCCTTGTATATTTTCACTCTTGTGATCGCTTTTCTTCCGATGGAGTTATTCGGGAGCATACCGTTTACAGCATACCACATAGCCTTTTCGGGATTTTCCTTCATAAGCTTGTCGTAGTGTATTTCCTTTATGCCGCCCACCCAGCCGGTGTGATAATAGCGAACCTTCTTATGCAGCTTATTTCCTGTAAGAACTGCTTGTGCTGCATTGATAACGATAACGAAATCACCACAGTCTACATGGGGTGTAAATGTGGGGAGGTGCTTACCTCTCAAAATAGTTGCGACCTGAGTTGCAACTCTGCCTAACGGCTTACCTGCAGCGTCGATGATATACCATTTTCTGTCAACATCTGCCGGTTTCTGCAAATAGCTTGAATTTGGCTTCATGTTATATTCCTCCGTAAAAATTATTCTGTTCTCAATAACGAGGTCTATTTTACTATGTTTTCCGCCCCTTGTCAAGAATTTTTTTTGCAATTTTTAAAAAAAGGAAGTATTATCTTTAAAATTCTCCTGTTTTCAATTGTTTTCTCTTTTATTCTCGTTTGCGATTTTTGCAATAGTCGATTTACGATAGTGTTTTTTTATATCTGTAAGTCCTAAAATGTAATCAATTGAAACATCATAAAATTCAGCAAGCGCAATTAGAGCATCAAGAGGTAGCTGTCTCTGTCCGTTTTCATATTGGGAATATGTGTTCTGTTTAATATGCAGATGATCGGCGATCGTTTTTTGCTTAATATCCGCATCCTCTCTAAGATCCTTCAGCCTCATAATTACAATCCTCCTCTTGTGATATTATGTGCTATATCATTATATAAAATCTCATAATGAGATATTGACAAATATCTCAAATTGTGATATAATTGGTTTGATGTAACAAATAGTGGGAAGTTATTGGTAATAGAATAGAAATAAAAAAGGGTGGGTGTTATGATCAAAAAAATCATTCTTCTTAGTATGCTCTGTATATGTCAAATGTTCAGGAATATGTACAGTACAGAACCAAATAATACAAGAATGAGGGCAGTCCCAACGGGCTGCCCTTGCTTTATCCGATAATTTCACCGTACATTATCCCGTCGGAGTGGCGGTCAAGCCGCACCGTGCGGAACTCTCCGCCGATGTTTTCATCGGAGGGAGCGTGGACATTTATATAATTTACAGTTTTCCCCTCAAACAGTCCGTCTGCGGCGCGTGTTTCAAACAGGACTTCGACTGCTCTGCCGATGTGCCGCTGCAAAAATGCGTCTCTTGACCGCTCTACAGCGGCGGCGACTGCCTTTGCGCGCGCGTCCTTAACGGATGCTTGCACCTGACCTTTGCGACGCGCGGCAGGCGTGCCGCGGCGCGGCGAATACTGAAATATATGCGCGTCGGCAAATTGTATTTTTTTTATAAATTCAAGCGTCTTGCCAAATTCCTCGTCGGTCTCGCCGACAAACCCTGTCATTATATCGGTGGTTATGGCGCAGTCGGGAAAATGCTCGCGAAGCCCTCCGACTATTTCGGCAAATTGATCCGTTGTGTAATGGCGGTTCATTCGCCGCAGCGTTTCGTCACAGCCTGATTGCAGAGAAATGTGAAAATGCGGACAAAGCTTTTTGCAGTCCTTTATCTCCTTGACGAATTCGCGGTTTAATGTCATAGGCTCTATAGATGAAAGGCGTATGCGTCGAATGCCGTCGGTCTTGTCTATTTTATTGAGCAGAGCGGCAAGCGATGTATCGCCCAGATCAGAGCCGTATGATGCGGCATGTATGCCGGTCAGGATCACCTCTTTATATCCTGCGTCGGCAAGCGTTTTCACCTCGCCTTGTATATCATCCTCGCGCCTTGAGCGAACGGGGCCGCGTGCGTAGGGGATTATGCAATAGGAGCAAAACTGCGAGCAGCCGTCCTGTATCTTGATATATGCGCGCGTCCTGTCGGCGCACCGCCGGACGGTAAGCTCTTCAAATGTATGATTGTCGTTTACGCTTGTTACGGCGTTGAGCTTATCCGCATTTGACAGATCGGAAACGAGATTTATTACCGATGCCTTATCCTTTGTTCCGAGAACGAGATTAACGCCTTCTATATCAAGCACTTCATCGGGCGCGGTCTGTGAATAGCACCCCATAACGGCAATGACCGCATCTGGATTTGTTTTTTTTGCGCGCCTTATCATCTGGCGTGATTTTTTATCGCTCATCGCCGTTACCGAGCAGGTGTTTATTATATAGTAATCGGCAGCATCGGCAAACGGGACGACCGTATATCCGTTGTCGGCAAACAGCTCGCTTACAGCTTCAGTTTCATATTGATTTACCTTACATCCAAGCGTATAGAATGCTACAGTTTTCATAAATTCCTCCGAAATATTTTAAGAAATATAGCATTATTATATAAAAAAAAAAATAAAATTGCAATAGGTATTGACAAAATAAAAAAAAGGGTGTAATATGCGCCAAAGTCAAAGAAAAAAACACTTTGACTTCTGCGCCGGACAATTGCTCCGGCTGCAAATAAAATGGAAAGGGAGGAATATCATCATGAAAACATTCAATGTATCATTAGGATCGATTAATGATGTAAAGGAGTTTGTAAACATAGTAGGCAAATACAACTATGATGTTGATCTTACATCCGGCAGATATGTAGTAGATGCAAAGTCAATCATGGGTATATTCAGCCTTGATCTGACAAAGCCGATCAGAGTAGATGCACATACTGAAGATGCGACTGAGTTTATGAACGATGCAGCTTCATTTATCGTAAAATAACCAAAGAACACAAAAAATGTCCGCCGTGATGCGGACATTTTTTTGCTTTATAAGAAATTGCTTTCTTATAAAGTAAAAAAATGATTTAATTGCCCGTGCGAAATATCCGACCTATGGTCGGAAACGCACATG
>CAJONM010000016.1 GCA_905235885.1 uncultured Clostridia bacterium | reverse complement strand
TACCGAGGCGGTCTTTCCGGCGTAATCCGCCGCCCGTGACGGGAATATTGCCAGTGCCGCTACAAATGTGAATACACATACAAGACATAACAGCTTATAAAGCCGCTTTTTCAGGATCACGCCTCCTCTCCGAATATAATACACCACTAACATTATACCGTTATTCCTGTTACAATTCAACTCTGTACGCCTTAATTATAATTTACATAATATTTACAATTGTTATTTGTTTTACAGAGCATTTACATATATTACAGAATTAAATTCCTTAAACCCCTTTATTTTTCGGTATTTTTGTAGTATAATATGATAAGGGAGGGATGACGATGGAATACAATATTGAATATCTGCAACTGCTGAAGGAGCAATATCCTACGATACAAACGGCGTGCGCGGAGATAATCTCGCTTGAATCGCATATGAAGCTGCCAAAGCTTACGGAGCATTTTATGAGCGATATACACGGCGAGAACGAGGCATTTTTACATATCCTGCGAAATGCGTCGGGAGTTATAAAGGACAAAATAGACGCGCTGTTCGAGCATACGCTGTCAGAGCGCGAACGCAATACGCTCTCAACGCTTATTTATTATCCGGAAAGAAAGCTTGACATAATAAAGGCAAAGACGAGCGATATAGACGATTGGTATAAGATAACGCTGTATCGTCTTATCGAGGTGTGCCGTCTGGTGGCATCCAAATATACGCGTTCCCATATAAGCCGCATGCTTCCCAAGACATTCGGAGCAATAATCGACGAGCTTTTGCACGCGGATACGGCATTTACATCCGACAAGGAGATGTACTACTCGCAAAGCATATTGTCTATCGTTGAGCTTGGGCAGGCGGATGCGTTCATCGTTGAGATCGCGCATCTGATACAAAACCTCGCGATCGGAAGACTGCACATTATCGGCGATATATTTGACAGAGGACCTCGCGCGGATATAATCCTTGATAGGCTTATGACATATCACAGCGTTGACATACAGTGGGGCAACCATGATGTTGAATGGATGGGCGCGGCGGCAGGCTCGCTTGCGTGCATAGCAAATGTTATCGCGATATCAACAAAATTCTGTAATTTTGACTGCATCGAGGACGGCTACGGGATAAATCTCCGTCCCCTGACGGTATTCGCTCTTGAAACATACGCCGACGATCCGTGTGAATGCTTCATCCCCCGCAATCCCAACGAGATCAATATATCGAAAAATGACGAGGCATTCTGGGCAAAGCTTCATAAGGCAATATCAATAATCCGATTTAAACTTGAGGGACAGATAATTTTGCGTCACCCCGAATTTAAGATGGAAAACCACCTTATGCTCGACAAAATAGATTATAAAAACGGGACGATCACCATAGAGGGCAAAACATATGATCTGCTTGATACGAATTTCCCGACGATAGATCCCCAAAACCCGTACGAGCTTACCGAGGACGAAACGGAGCTGATGAACTCGCTTCGCTCATCGTTTTTGCATTCGGAAAAGCTTCAGGCGCATATCCGCTTTATATATTCAAAAGGGAGCATGTACCTGGTTGCCAACAATAATCTTCTTTATCACGGCTGCATACCGATGACGGAGGATGGCGAATTTGCCGAATATGAGGTATGCGGAGAAACGGTAAAGGGCAAAAAGCTTCTTGACCGCGCCGAGCAGATAGCGCGTATCGGCTACTTCGGCAGATCCGACAAGGAAATAACTCAATACGGCAAGGACTTTTTATGGTACCTGTGGTGCGGTGTCGGCTCCCCTGTATACGGCAAAAACAAGATGACATCATTTGAAAGATATTTCATAGCCGATCAATCGTCATGGGAGGAGATAAAGGATCCGTACTACAAGCTTCTTGACGATCCCAAAATATGCAAAAAGATCCTCAAGGAATTCGGCGTTGATCCCGAAAGCTTCTCGCATATCATAAACGGTCATGTTCCCGTCAAGATCAAAAAGGGAGAAAAGCCCGTAAAGGCAGGCGGAAAGCTCCTTGTAATAGACGGCGGCCTTTCACGCGCATATCACCGCGAAACCGGCATTGCCGGCTATACGCTGCTTTTTAATTCTCACGGTCTTCTGCTTTCGGTCCACAACGCGTTTGAATCGGTAAAGAACGCAATAAATAACGATGACGATATGCACTCGTCGCTTGAGATAATTTCCGTCACGCCGCAGCGGCTCCTTGTCGAGGATACCGACACCGGTGCAAAACTGCAAAGGAAAATAAGCGACCTTCGCGCTCTTGTTGACGCGTTCAGAAAAGGCATTGTAAAATAAAAACAATGAGAGGCTGCTTTCGCAGCCTCTCATTGTTTTATTTCTTTATTTTCAACCGGCTCGCGTCTCCGTATTTTGTCAGGATCGTATCGCCGCCGTTTTTCGTGATGATCCAACCCGGTGTAAATTCGGATACGCTCCCCTTTACTCTTACGCTCATCATTCCGCCCTCGGCAAAGGTTATCGTTGCCTTTCCGTCGGCGCTCTTTACATGGGCGGGCGCGTTTATGCCTGATATTACCAGCTCGCCGCCATGCAGATCGCGGCTTATCCTTACAGTATCGGTAAGCGCGACATATACGGCATTGTCCCGTATATCCCAAACAGGCGAATTTGTTCCGTACTCCTCCGCGTCAACGCCGTCGGCAAATACTACTTTAACGCCTACACAGTCGCTGTTATTTTTATTATACAGCGCGCGTGACATATCCCTCTCGCTGCCGCTTATTATAATATCGCCGCCGTCGGACTCGGTCTTTATATCGGTATTATATGATGCCGCCACAGATCTTGCCATCTGATCCTCGCGCACAAACATATAATTATATTCATCCGTTATCTTTGCCGCTTTATCTATCGCTTCCTCCTGCTCCCTCTCCTGCTCATCGTTATATATGTAGTCGCAGTGGTTATAAAAGAGCAGCGGCATACCGTATTTTACGGTCAAAAACGAATATGCGCCGTTGCCGTGAGGCGTATTGCACACCTGCATGAGCAGAAAATCGTTTTCAGAGTCATATATGGGCATAGGCAAGGCGTTTTCCGCGCTCATCTGAGGCACCTGTCCGCTGTTTGGCGGCGTAAAGCCGCTGTTCCACAAAAGTCCGCTTTCTCTTTGCGCGGCAAAGGTCGCATCTGATGTAAACCATGTATGCTGATTTACGCCGCTGCCGCCGAAGGAGATACCGTATTTATCAAACGCGGATCTCTGATACTCAAGCTCACGCGCGGACTGCTCCGCCGTGGCGTATTTGTGCGTAAAATTATGAACGCCCATATATATGTTATTTTTGCGGCAAAACTCAAGCTGATCCCTGAGCTCATTCTCATACGGGAAATATTCGCTGTCTATCGGGTATGCCATTCCGTATTCAAGGCTTCCGCAAACCAGATCGTCGTCACCGTCACCGTCCATATCGGCAAAGCGCGGAACGGCGTTTGTTCCGATCGTTATGCGATCGTCGCCGCGTCTTGATATTTCATCGCACTTGAGGTATCCGTCCCGTATATATCCGCTACCGTCATATGAATAATGCGCTATATACCCCTCCTGCGTACCGCCATACAGCTCGCCGCCGTATATGCAGGGCGCGATGCGGCTTTCGCCGGTATCGACCGCTACATAATCGCCGTATTTTGTCGCCCATCCGTCCTCGCTGTAGCCATAGTAAACGCGCATCTCACCGTATCGCGAGCCTACCGCCATATCCACGATCCCGTCACCGTTAAGATCGCCGACATCTATCATGCTGTCGGTAAGTCCCGTTTCCAACACAACGCCGGAATACTCAAACGCCTTTGATTGCGGATCATCGTCCGTTTTGAGCGTGTCGAACATAAATATCGTGCCGCTCTCGCTTCCCGAAACAAGCTCTCCTCTGCCGTCACCGTCTATATCAAACACTACCGGCGAGGAATATCCGCCGACATTGAGCATAAACCCGTCCTTATCGGTAAGTACGGTGCTTATCCCCGTTTCATAGCTCTCACCGCTGCCGGTGGCTTCAAAATAGTAAAAGCTTCCGTCGGCGCTGCCGCATATAAAGTCGGGCAGTCCGTCATCATTCCAGTCTATCACACAAGGATAAAGCCTCTTTGTGTATTCGGCATTGTCGTTAAAATAGCTGTCCGTATCATCATAGTGATCGAGCGTGAGCCATTTGCCGCTCGATACGATATGTCTGCCGGAGCAGTACACGCCCTCATACGGATCAGGTGTTATCTTCCCATCCTTGTATTTAAGCCATGTAAGGCTCTCAGTGCGATTGAACCATACATACAGGTTTCGCGCAAGCGTATATGACGGCATTTGCAGGTTTTTCATGCACAGATATGAGAAGGTCTCAAGTGCGTTATGCTTTATCCCCGTTATATCCTCATAATGCAGCTCCCATGCCGCCGTATTCGTCCCGAATGCGCCGAATGTCCGTTCTACGGCAAAGCCGTATTTTATTTTTGACACATACTCGGCATAATATCCCAAGAGAAGCGTATGCGCCGCCGCAGTCGAGAACGCGAACGGCTCAAGATCGGGATCGTCCCCGAAACAAGCGGCGGTATAGTCGCCTGATATTATCGGATTTGTTATGAACACATTTCCGCTGCCGTATTTGTTCCGCGCAAATATCGCCGCGCCGTTATATGACGCTATCGCCTCGGCGGTGTCGGGAATCACCCCAACGCCGTAATCACGCTTGGCATAGCCCGCCAAAGCTTCATAGTCCTTGAAAACGCTCATATAATCATATATAAGCTCACTTATGCCGCGCATATTCTCAGGCGGCTCGGCATATGAAAGCTCCGACGGCATTCCCTCTATCTTCACCGTTTCCGACGCGCCGAGAAACTCGTTTGAAAAGCTCTCCATAACGGAATTGTCAAGCACGACCGTTCCGCCGCCGTAAACATAGCTCTCCGCCGCCGCCGCGTCAAGCAGCGCGGTATCGGTTATGTACACAATATCGAAATCATCTATATCTGTGCCGCTGTTTATTTTCTCAACATCTATATTTGCCATGATCCCGTTACAGAGCCGGTCATAGACCTCGTCAGCTCTGTCCGATCCGCCAAGCACCGCCGCTTTTATATTGCAGCTTCCGTCCGCTGCGGATCGTTGGTTTTCATACCACATGGATGTGCCGAAAACGACTATGAGCGCGGCAACAACGCATAAGATTATCTTTTTCATTATGTTATGCCCGTTCATCCTTCCTTACACAGCCTTAAAGCTCAAAATCCCTCATATATGAATGCCCCGTTGCCGGTAAAGAAGATACATACCAATATGAACATTGCCAGATACAGAATAAATGTCAGTACCTTTTTCAATATCTTCATTTGCTTATCT
>CAJONM010000015.1 GCA_905235885.1 uncultured Clostridia bacterium | reverse complement strand
GGCTTGTGGCGGGCGATCTTTCGTCAATGGTAGCCGGCGCGAAGTACAGGGGCGAGTTCGAGGAGAGAATAAAGCAGGTCATTACCGAGGTAACGCAGTCAAGCGACGTTATTCTGTTCGTAGACGAGCTTCATACCATTGTCGGCGCAGGCAACGCAGAGGGCGCGATGGATGCCTCAAATATCCTGAAGCCGTTTTTGGCGCGCGGCGAGCTTCAGCTTATCGGCGCGACGACTCTTAAAGAGTACAAGAAATACATCGAAAAGGACGCGGCTCTTGAAAGACGGTTCCAGCCGGTGACAGTAGGCGAGCCTACGGTAGACGAAACGATAGAAATATTGCGCGGCATACGCGATAAATACGAGGCGCATCACAGCGTGACGATCACCGATGATGCGCTCAAAGCGGCGGCGTCAATGTCGGCAAGATATATAACCGACAGATTTCTGCCAGACAAGGCGATCGACCTCATAGATGAAGCATCATCAAAGAAGCAGCTTGGCGCGCAGACGGCTCCGCCGGATCTGAAGATCAAGGAAAAGGAGCTTGAAAAGCTTTCAAGTGAGCGCGAGGAAGCGGTAAATGCGCAAGATTATGAAAAGGCGGCGAATATACGCGATAAGGAAAAATCACTTGCCGAAGAGGTAAAGAACCTTCAAGAGAGCTGGAAGGGCAGCTCATCGTCATCGAGCCTTACGGTCACAGAGGACGATATTGCCCAGATCCTTTCAGATTGGACGAACATCCCTGCCGCGAAGCTGAAGCAGGAGGATATGGAAAAGCTGCGTAATCTTGAAGCTATACTTCATGCGAGGGTGATCGGGCAAAACGACGCCGTAACGGCGGTTGCAAAGGCCGTAAAGCGCGGCAGAGCAGGGCTTAAGGATCCAAAACGCCCGATAGGCTCGTTCCTGTTCTTAGGCCCGACGGGCGTGGGAAAGACGGAGCTTACAAAGGCGCTTTCCGAAGCGCTGTTCGGCTCGGAAAATTCGCTAATACGCGTAGATATGTCCGAGTACATGGAAAAGCACGCGGTGTCGAAATTCATCGGCTCACCTCCGGGATATGTCGGCTTTGAGGACGGCGGACAGCTTACCGAAAAGATACGCAAGCATCCGTATTCGGTCATCCTCTTTGACGAGATCGAAAAGGCGCATCCGGATATATTCAATATCATGCTACAGATCCTCGATGACGGTATCCTTACCGACGCGCAGGGCAGAAGAGTAGATTTTAAAAATACGGTGATCATTATGACATCAAACCTCGGCGCAAGCGAGATACTGGGAACGGCATCGTCAAAGCTGGGATTTGCCGGCGCGACAGACGCAAAGAGCGAGAAGGAAACGATAAAGGACAAGGTAATGTCCGAGGTCAAGCGTGCGTTCAAGCCGGAGTTTATGAACAGAATAGATGAAATAATCGTATTTGACCGTCTGACAAAGACCGAGATCAAGGAAATAGCGCATCTGATGCTCAAGTCGCTCCAAGAGCGGCTTGCCGAAAATGAAATAACGGTATCGTTTAGCGATGCGGCTGTCGATAAGCTTGCCGATGAGGGGTTTGACAAGGTATACGGCGCAAGACCGCTAAGGCGGACTATACAGAGCAGAATAGAGGATATGCTCTCCGAAATGCTCATTGACGGTGAGATAAAAGCCGGCGACACAATAACGGTCGATTATGAAAATGACGCATTCTCCGTAAAAAAGTGACTGTATTCGCGCCGAATGTATGATACAATAAAAATACATTTTAAGGTTATTTTAAGCGGCGCGGTGTATGATCGGCTCAAAGGCTTATGAGAGGAGAGTGGACGAAATGTTCAAACTGAAAAAGGCGGTATGTATAATAGCCGCGGCAGCGGCAGGCTGCGCGATGTTTGCATCATGTGATACAAACGAAGCTCCGGCACCGGAGACAACGGGGAGCTTCAGATCAACGGTATTAAAATGCGGCAAGGCGGACGCGATAGTGCTTGAAACCGAAAATCATACCGTATTGATAGATACGGGAGAAAGCACGGACGGCGATAAAGTGCTTGAATATCTGTCCGATAACGGGATAGACTATGTTGACTACCTGTTCATAACGCATTTTGATCAGGATCATGTCGGCGGCGCGCCG
>CAJONM010000014.1 GCA_905235885.1 uncultured Clostridia bacterium | reverse complement strand
TCGTTCTTGACATCCTCGGCATATTTCTGGGCGGAGGAATACCACATAGACGGTCTGCGTGTCGACGCGGTATCGTCAATGCTCTACCGCGACTATTCGCGTAATGACGGTGAGTGGATAGCCAACAAATACGGCGGCAACGGCAATCTTGAGGCGGTCGAGTTGCTGCGCCTGATAAACAGGATACTCAACACCGAAAAGCCCGGATTTATGATGATAGCCGAGGAGTCGACCGCATGGCCGCTCGTTACCGCACCGCCTGAGAGCGGAGGCTTGGGCTTCAACTTCAAATGGAATATGGGCTGGATGAACGATACGCTCAGATATGTCGAGATGGACTCGTATTTCAGAAAGGACAATCATTCGCTGCTGACCTTTCTGATGATGTATGCGTATTCGGAGAATTTCATACTTCCGCTTTCGCATGATGAGGTAGTGCATGGCAAAAAGTCGCTTTTAGACAAGATGTTCGGAAGCTATGACGATAAGTTCGATCTGTACAGAGCATTTCTGACATATTATATGACCATGCCCGGCAAGAAGCTGATGTTTATGGGCGGCGAGATAGGTCAGTTCCTCGAATGGAGATATGACGATCAGCTTGAATGGAATGTGCTCGACATTGATAAGCACAGCAGCTTGAAGCGATATATAAGCAAGCTCAATAACCTTTATATCAGCGAAAAGGCTCTTTGGGAGCTTGAGCAGAGCTGGGACGGCTTCAAATGGATAAACGATGCCGACAATGAAAATTCGGTAGTATCGTATCTGCGCTTTGGCAAGGATGAGAGCGACATGCTGGCAGTCGTTGCGAATTTCACGCCCTGCGACAGACCGATATACAAAATAGGCGTGCCGACGGCAGGAGCGTATGAGGTCATCCTGCATTCGGGCGCGACGACCTTCGGCGGAAAGCGCCGTATCAACAAAATGGTATATTATGCGAAGAAGGAGCCGTACGGAGACATGGGATACACTCTTGTCGTACCGGTAGACGGCAACAGCGCAATGATATTAAAAAAAAAATAAATTTTAGGAGATGATTGATTATGGTATCAAAAAACTGCGTAGCTATGATACTTGCCGGCGGACAAGGCTCAAGACTTGGCGCGCTTACGAAAAATGTTGCGAAGCCGGCGGTGCCGTTCGGCGGCAAATACAGGATTATTGACTTTCCGCTGTCAAATTGTGTTCATTCGGGCATAGACACTGTCGGCGTGCTTACTCAATACGAGCCGCTGGAGCTGAACACATATATCGGAAACGGAAACGCGTGGGATCTTGACCGTTCCCACGGCGGCGCGTATGTGCTGCCTCCGTACCAGTCCGGCGACAGCGGAGAATGGTATAAGGGTACGGCAAACGCCATCTATCAGAATTTAGGATTTCTGGAGAATTTCCACCCCAACCATGTGCTGATCTTATCCGGTGACCACATCTACAAGATGCAGTACAACGAAATGCTCAAAAGGCACATTGAAACAGGCGCGGCGGCTACGATCGCGGTAATGCCTGTTCCGTGGGAGGAGGCAAGCCGCTTCGGTATCATGAACGCCAACAGCGAGGGCGAGATAACCGAGTTTGAGGAGAAGCCGGCACAGCCGAAGAGCAATCTTGCGTCGATGGGCATATATATATTCAGATATGATATGCTCAAGAAATATCTTACCGATGATGAGCGCGACCCCGGCTCAGAAAACGATTTCGGAAAGAACATCATCCCCACCATGCTTGCAGACGGCGAGAAGATGATGACATATAAGTTTGACGGATACTGGAAGGATGTCGGAACGATCCAGTCGCTCTGGGAAGCAAATATGGATCTTATAGACGATCCGCCTCTGTTCGACCTCAATGACAGAAGATGGCTCATATATTCAAAGAACTATGCGCTTATGCCGCACTATATCGGCGAAAACGCAAAAATCGTCCGCTCGACCGTTACGGAGGGCTGCGATATTGACGGCAGCGTTGAGCATTCGGTAATATTCAGCGGCGTAAGGATCGGTACGGGCGCGGTCGTTAAGGACTCGGTGGTAATGCCCGGCGCGGTCATAGGCGATGGCGCAGTCGTTGAGAAAGCGGTCATCGGCTCGCACGCGATCATAGGCAGATCGGCAAAGGTCGGCGTATCCGGTGCAAGCGAGGATAATCCCTATGCGTCCAAATACTGCACGCACGGCATCGTCCTGATCGAAGGCGACGCGGTCGTACCCGACAGCGCGGATATACGCAAAGAGTCAATGGTGCAGGCAGCCGCTCTGTAATAATCCAAATCGAAAGGAATGAATATATTATGAGACATGATACTATGGGTATTATCCTTACGGGTAATAACAAAATAGCTCCGCTTACCGACATACGCGCAAACAGCGCGCTACCGATAGCGGGAAGATACAGAATAATAGACTTTGTGCTGTCAAACATGGCAAATACGGGGATCATCAATATCGGTATCGCCACCGAGGCGAACTATTCCTCGCTTATGGATCATACGCGTTCGGGCAAGCCTTGGGATCTGGACAGAAAGGATCAGGGGCTTACCATCCTTCCGCCGAACCTGGCAAAGCAGAGCTTCGGAACGATAAAGGGCAATATAGATATATTGGACGGCATAAGAGATTATATCGGCAACTGCCGTCAGCCGTATGTTATCCTGTCAATGGGCAATATGGTATACAATATGGACTTTACCGATATTGTAAAGCAGCACAGGGAGCGGCAGGCTGATATAACGATAGCATACAAAAACCTCAAGGGTGTGGACGAGGATACATTAAAGCGCTATACGCTTCTTGACATCGATGATGACGGCAGAGTAAGAGACATAGAGGTACAGCCGTACTACCCGAAAACAGCAAACGCGAGCATGGACATATATGTTATGGAAAAGGCACTGCTGGAAAGCATCATAGACGAATGCTCCGCGCGCGGCGATGTTGATTTCATAAAGGACGCTCTTGTAAAGAGAATAGACGGTATGCAGATAGAGGCGTATGAATTTGACGGAGCACTCTTTAATGTCGATTCGTTAAAGTCATATTACAAGGCGAATATGGCGTTCCTTGAGTCGGATAAACGTTCCGAGCTGTTCAATCGCGAAAGACCGATATATACGAAAACGAAGGATCAGAGCCCGACAAAATATGGCAGCGACGCGAAATGCACAAACAGCTTCATTTCAGACGGCTGCGTCATAGAGGGCACCGTCATAAACTCCGTTCTCTCGCGCGGCGTAAAAGTGGCAAAGGGCGCGGTAGTCGCCAACTCCATAATAATGCAGGACAGCGTGATAGAGGAAAATGTCGAGCTTAACCATGTGGTATTCGACAAGGAGGTAACAATCACGACGGGCAGAAAGCTTATCGGACAGGCGAGCTATCCGCTCGCGATCTCAAAGGGGACCGTTATCTGAGAATACACACACCGTAGCCGTCCCTTTGGGGCGGCTTCAGTGTCAAAATATATAATATAGCGAAGAAAAATCAATATATTATGGTTAAAGTAACAGTTGACAAATCGTGAAAATTAGGGTACAATTTCACAATGTACAGTTATGTTTAAGGAAAGGACAGGAATATGAACATTTTATTTGCCACTTCCGAATGCGCGCCGTTTGTAAAAACCGGCGGTTTGGGCGATGTTGCCGGCTCGCTGCCGAACACGCTCAGAGAGAAGAAAATAGACGCAAGAGTCATACTGCCGCTGTACAACTGCATACCGCAGGAGTATAAGGATCAGATGACATATATCGACCACATCTATATAGATATGGCATGGCGCAAGCAGTATTGCGGCGTTTTCGAGTTAAAATATAACAACTGCATATACTATTTCATAGACAACAAGTTCTACTTCAACGGCGACAAGCCGTATGACTACATTCATCTTGACTGTGAGAAGTTCATATTTTTCTCAAAGGCGGTGCTGTCGATACTGCCCACGCTCGGCTTCCGTCCGGATGTGATACACTGTAATGACTGGCAGACGGGACCTATCCCCGTATTTCTTGACACATTCAGGGATAATCCGTTCTTCCGCGACATAAAAACGGTCATAACCATTCACAATCTCAAATTCCAGGGACGCTGGGATCTTCAGGGCATCAAGGATGTCATGGGCATTTCCGATTATTATTTTACTCCCGATAAGATGGAGTATTATAAGGACGCGAACCTTTTAAAGGGCGGCATGGTATATGCCGACAAGATAACGACCGTATCGGACACATATGCCGTAGAGATAACCACGCCGTATTACGGCGAGGGGCTTGACGCGCTGCTCAGAGCAAGACAGGGCGACCTTATCGGCATAGTAAACGGCATATCCTACGACGACTGGAATCCGTCAAAGGACACATATATCGAAAAGAAATACACCGCTCGCTCCGTAAAGACCGGCAAGGCTCAGAACAAGGCATCGTTGCAGAGGGGAATGGGCTTGCCCGAGGATCCGGACAAAATGCTTATCGGCGTTGTGTCAAGGCTTACCGATCAGAAGGGCTTTGACCTGATAGCGTATAAGCTTGAGGAGCTGTGCAACGGCGGCTGCCAGATAATCATACTGGGTACGGGCGATGAGCAGTACGAAAACCTGTTCCGCCACTATTCATGGAAATATCCCGATCGGTTTGCCGCGCAGATAACATATTCAAACGCGGTATCGCACAGGATATACGCCGGCTGTGACGCGTTCCTGATGCCGTCGGCATTCGAGCCTTGCGGTCTGTCGCAGCTTATCGCCATGCATTACGGTACATTGCCGATAGTGCGTGAGACGGGCGGATTAAAGGATACGGTCATCCCGTACAACAAATACACCGGCGAGGGCAACGGCTTCTCGTTTGCCAACTACAATGCCGATGAAATGCTCGGCTGTGTATGGCACGCCATGGATGTGTATTACAATGACAAGGACGCATGGAGCAGGCTCATAAAGAGCGCAATGGCGGCGGATTATTCGTGGGATGTTTCGGCTGATAAGTACATTGATATGTATTGCGGACTTATGGGCATCGCAAGATCTGCCAACGCCGCAAAAAAGCCGGTAAAAAAAGCGGCTCCGAAAAAGAAGGCGGACGATTTTGACAAGACGATCAAAAAGGACTTTGCCGCGTCCGAGAGCACGATAATAAAGCAGGCGGAGGAGCCGAAGGTGATAGAAGTCCCCGACCCGTACGCGCAAGAGCCGCAAGCCGGGAAAAAGACGGCAAAAAAGAAGACATCGGGCAAAAAATAAGCCCGTTGGCATATATGCGCCTGAAAGGGCGCGAAAAGGAGAGTATATATAATGACAAAAACAACATCAACGCTTACACCGCAGCAGCAAGCGTTAAAGAATGACATTATCGGTAAGATCAACAGACATTTCGGAAAGGTCATCGAGGAAGCGACGCCGCAGATGATATACGGCGCGTGTGCGCTTACGGTCCGCGACAGGATCATGGAAAAATGGGCACAGTCGCACAGACAGGTACGGGAGGAAGGCTCAAAGAAGCTGTATTATCTTTCCTTTGAGTTCCTTATGGGTCGTCTGCTCTGCACGAACATCCTCAATCTCATGCAGACTGAGGATTATGAAGCAGTGCTGACGGATCTGGGGTATTCGCTGCCGGAGATAGCCGAGCTTGAAAATGATGCAGGTCTTGGCAACGGCGGTCTGGGCAGGCTTGCCGCGTGCTTTATAGATTCGCTTACGACTCTTGATCTGCCGGCATACGGCTGCACATTAAGATATGAGTACGGTCTTTTCAGACAGAAGATCGTAGACGGCTATCAGACGGAGCTTCCGGACACATGGCTTGAGCATGGCAATGCGTGGGAAGTTGCAAGACCGGAGGAGGCGGTAAAAGTCTCGTTCGGCGGAGATGTAAGCACATATTGGGAGGACGGCAGGATAAAGGTCGCATATTCCAATGAGAGAACGGTGCTTGCGATGCCGTACGATGTTCCGCTCTGCGGATATGACTCAAAGATAATCAATAAGCTCCGCCTTTGGGGCGCACAGTCGGTGACGGATTTTAATATGAAAGCGTTCAGCGCCGGCGATTATGCAAGAGCCATTGAGGAAAAGGAGCTTGCAGGTATCATATCAAAGGTATTGTACCCTGAGGACAATCACACAGAGGGAAAGGAGCTGCGCCTGAAGCAGCAGTATTTCCTCGTATCGGCTACATTGCAGTGGATACTCAACGAGTTTGAGATGCGTAACGGCACCGACTGGGCAAAGCTGCCGGATAAGGTCGTTATCCACATAAACGATACGCACCCGACTATGGCGATACCGGAAATGATGCGCCTTCTCATGGACGAGAAGGGACTCGGCTGGGACGAGGCATGGGAAATAGTTACCCATGTATTCGCGTACACCAACCATACCGTCATGAGCGAGGCTCTTGAAAAATGGCCGCTGGATCTGTTCCGCCGCGTCGTTCCGAGACTTTATATGATACTGGAGGAGATGAACAGACGGCTCATGGAGCGCGTTGAAGCGTTCTATCCGGGCGATAAGGGCAAGCATGATTGGATGGCGATCATCGCGGGTGGTCAGGTTTCCATGGCTAACACCTGTCTTGCTACGGTATTTGCCGTAAACGGCGTTTCAAAGCTGCATACGGAGATACTGAAGGCGGATATATTCAAAGACTACTATATGATGGATAAGGAGCGCTTCCATGCGATAACCAACGGCATAACCTTCAGACGCTGGATCGCCAACTGCAATCCGGAGCTTACCGCGCTTATAAACAACACCATAGGCAAGGGCTGGCTCAAGGATTCCGAGAAGCTGTCGAAGCTTGCCGAATTTGCCGGCAAGAAGGCGTTCCAAGACAGATTTGACAAGATCAAGCGCGCAAACAAGAAGGTCGTTGCCGATTATATATGGGAGCATAACGGCGTTAAGATAAACCCCGATTCCATATTCGACATCCAGTGCAAGCGTCTGCACGAGTATAAGCGGCAGATGATGAATGTACTGCACATCCTTGCCGAGTATAACAGGATATTGAGCGATCCGCAGTATGCCAAGAGCTATTATCCCAAGACATATATATTCGGCGCAAAGGCAGCGCCCGGCTACAAGAGAGCAAAGCTTATCATAAAGCTGATAAACTCCGTCGGCGAGCTTATAAACAACGATTCGCGCATAGAGGATAAGATAAAGGTCATCTTTATTGAAAACTACGGCGTTTCAATAGCCGAGAAGCTTGTAACGGCTGCCGATGTGTCCGAGCAGATCTCAACGGCAGGCAAGGAAGCGTCCGGAACGGGCAATATGAAGTTTATGCTCAACGGCGCTGTAACGATAGGTACCATGGACGGTGCCAATGTCGAGATGTACGAGCAGGTTGGCGATGATAATATATACATCTTCGGACTCCGCTCCGAGGAGGTCGACGCTCGCGTGCGCATTATGGGCAATGACGAGGTCAAGTATATATACGCGCAGAACGCCGCGCTCAGAGGAGCGCTTGAGATGCTCATAAACGGAACGATAGTTCCCGATACAAATCTGTTTATGGATCTGTACAACACGCTTGTATTCGGAGATTACGGTCAGGCGGACACATATATGGTGCTTCGTGATTTCGAGGATTATATGAAAACGCATGAGCAGATCTCAAAGGATTATCAGGACAGACCGAAGTGGATCGCAAAGCAGATCATGAATACTGCAATGAGCGGATTTTTCTCATCTGACAGGACGATAAACGAATATAACGATAAAATATGGCATCTTGACCCGATAAAGAGCTGATAAAAGAACACTGCAAAAAATCCCGTTCCGGGATTTTTTGCAGTTAAACGCAAGGAGCATAAAAATGAATATAGAGCATAATTCGCGGCAGGTGTTTTTCCGCAAGCCGCGCGGCGCGGTGCCATGCGCGGCGTCTGTCCGGTTTCGCATAATCGTAGACGGCGCAGGTATACCTCGATCGGTGCGGCTCATATATAAGCCCGACCGCGGCGAGCAGAGGCATGTGGATATGCCGTATATATTTAATGTCGAAAGCCGCAGCATATACGAAAAGACAGTTAAAATGCCCGAAACGGCAGGGCTTATCTGGTATTATTTCGAGGTCGTAACAGACAGCGGAGTCGTATATTACGGGAATAATCCCCATAATCTGGGCGGTTCGGGAAATATGAGCTTTACGGTGCCGTCACATTCGTTTCAGATAACGGTATACAAGGATGAATATAAAACGCCCGACTGGTTCAAAGAGGCAGTCGCGTATCAGATATTCCCCGACCGCTTCCGCAACGGTAATCCGGACGGCGCGTTTTCCGGCGACAGGACGGACATAATAAAACGGAACTGGGGCGAGATGCCGTTTTATAAGGCGGAGCAGTTCGGCGGAGTATACAGATCGAATGATTTTTTCGGCGGCAACCTCGAAGGCATAATAGAAAAGCTGCCGTATCTTGAAGATCTGGGGATAACGGTCATTTATCTCAATCCGATCTTCAAGGCGGCATCCAACCATAAATACGATACGGGCAGCTATGAAGAAATAGATCCGATGTTCGGCGATGAAAAGACATTTGTCCGACTTTGTGCGGAAGCAAAAAAACGCGGAATACGAATAATATTGGACGGCGTATTCAATCATACGGGCGATGACAGTATGTATTTTAATAAATACGGAAGCTATGACTCGGTCGGCGCGTATCAGTCGAATGACTCGCCGTATTATTCATGGTACAGATTTATGGAATATCCCGATGTCTACGAATCGTGGTGGGGTATGACAACTTTGCCGCAGGTCGAGGAATCGAGTGAGGCGCTGCGGAAATATCTGCTGTCGGGCGATGACGCGATAGTTAAGAAATGGATACGGCTGGGCGCGTCGGGCTGGCGGCTCGATGTCGTCGATGAGCTGCCGGATCAGTTCGTCAAGGAATTGCGCGAGGGCGTTAAATCGGTTGATCCGGACGCGGTGATAATCGGCGAGGTCTGGGAGGATGCGTCAAATAAAACCGCCTACGGCGAGCGGCGCGAATATTTCTTGGGCGATGAGCTTGACTCGGTCATGAACTATCCCGTCAGAAATGCGTTGGTCGATTTTGCGCTGTGCCACTGTGACGCGTATGAATTTGACAGGCGGATAATGAGCATAAAGGAAAATTATCCCATGCCGGCGTACTATTCGCTTTTGAATATAGTTTCAACTCACGATGTGGAGCGTGTCGTAACGCTCATGGGCGATGTGCCCAACCGCCACCATGTCGATCGTGAGCATCAGGCAAGCTTCCGCCTTGACGGATATGCACTTGAAATAGCGCGCCGCCGCGCCGGACTGATATACGGTATGGTGCTTACCATGCCCGGCGTGCCGTGCATATACTACGGCGATGAGCTGGGTATGCAGGGCTACGGCGATCCGTTCTGCCGCGCGTGCTATCCATGGGGCAAAGAGGACGAGACCGACCCCAACGGCGCGATGCGCTCATGGATACGGGGGCTGATACATCTGAGAAGATCGTCAAAGGCGCTGAGCATAGGCGAGTTCAATTATATATACAGGATAGGATATGTGTACGCCTACATTCGCCGCTATGGCGATGAAAAATATGTCGTTGTCGTAAATTGCGACAGCAACGGCCACGATATACGGCTTGACGCGGCGCGGTACGAGGTGACGCATCTGGACACCGTTTTCGGCGAAGGCTCCGGCACCGCCTCGCACAGTGCCGATGACGGTATATTCTATATGAGAGCCGCCGGTCATTCGTTTACCGTATATAAAGCATGATTTAAGACTTGCAATATATGGATTTGTGTGGTATACTATGGTAAAAATTTTATTGACTGAGGGGGTAATGCGCCGTGATAATGGATCTTCATAACCATACTACATTCAGCTATGACGGCTCAAATACGCCCGAAGAGATCATAGAAAATGCCATAGACTGCGGAATTGACGCCATAGGGATAACCGATCATCAGTTTTCCATAGGGCGGAGCATAGGCGCATATATCCGCAAGCTCAATGAATGCAAGGCAAAATACAACGACCGCATAAAGGTCTTGGCAGGGCTTGAAATAGGCACGCGCCCGGCACCGGCGGATCTTATGACATATGATATATCGGAGCTTGATTATATTCTGTTCGAGAGCCTGGACGATTTTCGGGCAATGGACTTTTTCGAGTTTGTGCCGTGGCGGCGGCGGTTTGGCTGTCCTGCCGGACTGGCGCATTGCGATATATTTAAAATGGGCGAGAGGTACGGCATCGATATGCCGGCTGTGCTCAGACGCGAGGATCTGTTCTGGGAGCTGAACACATCCGGCAATTATGACTGCTACTACGATTTTCTAACCAACAGCCGTAAACGGCGCGCACTCCTTGATGCCGGCGTCGGGGTAAGCGTCGGTTCGGATACGCACGCGATATATGAGTTCAGAAAAAAACAGATACTCCGTGCCAACCAATTGCTTGACGAGGAGGGCTTTAAAAAGCCGTTTGTAATATAGTAAACACGATTTGGAGGTGTTGATATGCCGGATTGGAAGCTGCATACGCCCAATGGCGTAAGCGATGTGCTGCCGGAGGAATGCGCGGTAAAGCGCGAGATAGAGGATGTTATCCGAACGGTCTTTGCAACCTGCGGTTACAGGGAAACGGAGCCGCCGTCATTTGAATATTACGACTGCTACAGCGCGGAGACGGGGCAGATCTCACAGGAAAAGCTGTATAAATTTTTCGACGAGCAGGGCAGGATACTTGCGCTTCGTCCCGATTTTACGACCTCTATAGCAAGGATGTCGGCTACGAAGCTGGCGGAGGAAAAAAATCCGCAGCGGTATATGTATACGGGGAGCGTATATAGAGCAGAAAGCACCGAGGGAGTACGCCGCCGCGAGATAACTCAGAGTGGAATAGAGCTTATAGGCTCCTATGCCGCCATGGCGGACGCGGAGGTGATCGCCGCGACGATCGAGGCGATGCTTGCTCTGGGTATTGAGGAAATATCCATGGAGATCGGGCAGGTCGCGTTTTTTAACGGGCTTGTGCGACAGCTCGGTCTGGACGGTGAAATGACCGAGAAGCTGCGCGACAGGATAGACTCAAAGGACTCTCAGGGCATAACAAAGATCGTTGACGGATTGAGCATCAACGAGGACATAAAGCGGCTGATAATAGATATGCCGTATCTTTTCGGAGACGAGTCCGTACTTAAACGCGCCGATGTAAAAGGTCTTAACCCCACATCAAAACAGGCGCTTGAAAATCTGAAGCAGATACACAGGCTGCTGTGTCTTTACGGGCTTGAGGAGTTCATATCTCTCGATCTGGGTATGCTTCAGAGTATAGATTATTATACCGGCTCAATATTCAAGTGCTATACGCGCGGAGTGGGTTTTCCCATAGCCGCCGGCGGCAGATACGATGAGCTTATGAGTATGTTCGGCACGCCCAAGGGCGCGGTCGGCTGCGCGATAGGCATAAACAGGATCATGGAGGTCTACAGCAGCAGCGTCGATGCGTTCCCGTCAACGCTTGTATACGCGGAACGGAACGCGGAGGGTCTTGCATATGATCTGGCGTCGGATCTCAGGATAAACGGCTGTCTTACGGAGCTGTATATCGGCGGCGGCGCGATCGGTGACGCGCTCGCATACGCGTCCGAAACCGGCAGCGTATGCGTTATGAAGGTCTCGGCGAACGGGGGGCTTGTCATTTACGATCTGGAGCGTGATGATATTATAGAAACAACCGTTGACGATTTTCGCGGTGCGCGTGACGATACACCTGAGCTTTCGCCGCAGGATATGGGCTTCAGGAAGCTTTAAGCCTGACAAAAACGGAGGGATTTTATGCGTTACTTAACAGTGGCTCTGGCAAAGGGCAGACTTGCCGAGCACGCAATGGATATATTTACCGCAATCGGCGTGGACTGCGCGGAGATGAAGGAAAAATCAAGAAAGCTTGTTTTTACCGATGAAAAGTCCAAGATGAAATTTATACTTGTCAAGGCGTCCGATGTGCCGACATATGTAGAATACGGCGCGGCGGATATAGGCATTGTCGGCAAGGATACGCTGCTTGAAGAGAGCCGCAATATATATGAAATGGTCGATCTGAGCTTCGGCGCGTGCAATATGTGCGTCTGCGGTAAGCCGGAGCTGAAGGGTAAGCTCAGCGGTATGCCGCATCTGAAAGTCGCGTCAAAATATCCTGCCATCGCAAAGAGATATTTTCAGGACGACAAGGGTCAGACGATCGAGATAATAAAACTTAACGGCTCGGTGGAGCTTGCGCCGCTGGTCGGGCTTGCCGATGTAATAGTAGACATTGTCGAAACGGGCGAAACGCTGCGCGAAAACGGGCTTGATGTTTTGGAGGTCGTGTGTCCTCTGAGCGCAAGGGTGGTCGTAAACAAGGTCAGCATGAAAATGGAGCGTGGCAGAATACTCGATCTGATAAAGAAATTTACCAAAAAAACGCAATAAATATTACCGATTGAGAGGAACGGAGGTCGTTATGAGGATTTATCCGGCAATAGACATAAAGGACGGAAAATGTGTGCGCCTTTATAAAGGAAGATTTGACAAAATGACCGTATACGGCGACGATCCTGCCGAGATGGCGAAAAAATGGGAGGCGGCAGGCGGCGAATTTATCCATGTTGTCGATCTTGACGGCGCGTTAAAGGGCAGCGGCGTAAACGGCGCGGCGATAGAGAGGATATGCAAAAGCGTCAGCGTGCCGGTGCAGACGGGCGGCGGAATACGGACAATGGCGGACATCGAACAAAAGCTCGCGTTCGGGATAAATCGCGTTATTATCGGCACCAAGGCGGTGTCGGATATTGATTTTGTAAAAGCCGCCGTAAGTCAATACGGCGAGAGGATAGTCATAGGCATAGATGCAAAAGACGGTATGGTCGCGGTCGAGGGCTGGGAAAAGACCTCGGATTATACCGCCGTCGATTTTGCAAAACGCATGGAAAGCATCGGCGTGCGTACCGTTGTGTATACCGATATTGCCACCGACGGCACGCTTGCGGGACCGAACACCGCCGCGATGCGCGCCATGACGGAAAACACGGGACTTGCCGTTATCGCGTCGGGCGGCGTGGGAAATATCGGACATATCCGCGAGCTGATCCCGACGGGCGTTGAGGGCGTTATAATCGGACGCGCGCTGTATACCGGAGATGTTGATCCGGCTGAGGCAATAAAAGCGGCGAGAGGATAATATTATTGTGATAAGGAGACGGTTATGCTTGCTGTTGAACGAAGATATAAGATAGAAGAGCTTATAAACAGGGATAAAAGCGTTATGGTAACGGAGCTTGCAAAGCTGTTTGATGTAACACCCGAAACTATACGCGGCGATCTTCTTCGGCTTGAGAAAAGGGGTGTGCTTGTCCGCACATACGGCGGTGCGACGATCTCGGATGGCTCCGGCTCGGAGCTGAGCTATCACGAGCGCGATGTGGTAAACGCCGAGGCGAAGCATAATATCGCCGCCAATGCAGCTAAGATAATACGCAACGGCGAGACTATTTTCCTTGACGCCAGCACATCGTCGTTGTATCTTGCAAGGAGCATAAAGGACAAAGAGGGGCTTACCGTCATAACAAACGCCGTCAGCATCATAAACGAGCTTGCCGATTGCAGCAATATAAAGCTCATATCGACCGGCGGAAGACTGTCAAAGCGGAATTTATCGTATGTCGGGAGATTTGCCGAAAAGATGATACGGCAAAATCTTGTCGCAAACAAGATGTTTTTCTCATGCAAGGGCGTGACGATCTCACGCGGCTTGTGCGATACATCAGAGGATGAGGCGGATATAAAGCGCGCCATGATGGATGTGTCGGACTTTGTCGTGTTCCTGTGCGATCATAACAAGCTCGGCAGGAAGGGCGTGCCGGTCATAGCGCCGATAGACAGGATCCATACATTTATAACGGATGTGCGGCTTGACGGAGAATGGCACGACGCACTGGAAAAGCATGATGTGAATATTATAACGGTATAAACGGAGATAACAGTTATAAAATGGCAAGGAAATATTATGCCGTCCGCAGCGGCAGAATGACGGGAATATTTGATACATGGGAAGAATGCAGCCGTCAGGTGACGGGCGTATCGGGCGCGGAGTTTAAAAGCTTCGCGTCGCTTGATGATGCGCGGGCGTATATGCAAGGTGACGCACCCCAGCAGCCGCGCGATGATGCCGCCGCGTATGTTGACGGCAGCTACGATGCCGCAACGGGCAGATATTCATACGGTATGGTCATCTTGTATAACGGTGAAGAGATCAAAAGGAGCGACTCATTCTCGGACGCCGAGCTTTCCGCGATGCACAATGTCGCCGGCGAGATACGCGGCGCAACGGAGGCGATGCTCTATTGTATCGAAAACGGCATACCGGCGCTTACGATATATTATGACTATTCGGGTATAGAAAAATGGTGCACCGGAGAATGGAAAACAAATAAACCCGGAACTATCGCTTACAAGGCGTATTACGATCTGGCGAAAACGAAAATTGCGATACGGTTTGTCAAGGTAAAGGGACATTCCGGCGATAAATATAACGATGCTGCCGATAAGCTTGCAAAGCAGGCGTTGGGGCTGCAATAACGGAGAGGAGCTTTTTAATGCAGGGAGCTGAAAAGATGGGTGTCGAGCCCGTCAATAAATTACTGATAAAGATGGCGCTGCCGATGATGCTGTCACTTATGGTTATCGCGCTGTATAACATAGTGGACAGTATTTTTGTTGCGCGGATAAGCGAGGACGCGCTTACGGCGGTGTCAATGGCGTTTCCGATGCAGACACTGCTCATGGCGTCAAGCTCAGGTACAGCGGTCGGACTTAACGCGCTGCTGTCGCGCTCGCTGGGTGAGGGAAATCGGGAAGATGCGAATAAATCGGTCGTGAACGCGCTGTTTCTGTGCGCTGTTACATACTTGATATTTCTTGTCGTGGGAATATTTTTCGTAAAGCCTTTCTATGTTCTTCAGACAGGCTCTGTCGATTCGGTGATAACGCAATACGGCGTTGAGTATCTGCGATGCGTGCTGATATTTTCGTTCGGCGTATACGCAGAGGTGATATTTGAGAGAACTCTTACCGCAACGGGGCGGACGGTGCTTTGCATGATAACACAGCTTATCGGCGCGATCGTAAATCTTATCCTTGACCCGATCCTTATTTTCGGACTGCTCGGTTTCCCGGCAATGGGCGTGCGCGGCGCGGCTGTTGCGACGGTCATTGGAGAGATCATGGCGGCGGTCGCTGCATATATCCTGAATGTGACGAAGAATACGGACATAACGCTCACATTCAAAGGCTTCCGTCCCGATAAGAACATAATAAGAACTATTCTGATAGTCGGAATACCGTCAATGATAATGCAGGCGATAGGCTCGGTAATGGTATTCGGCTTTAATAAGATCCTTGTATACTTCTCAACGACCGCCGTTGCGGTATTCGGGATATTCTTCAAGATAAACAGCATGGTATTTATGCCCGTATTCGGAATAAATATGGGTATGATACCTATAGTGGCGTACAATTACGGCGCGAAAAACCGCGACAGAATGATAAAGGCGATAGGATGGAGCATAGTCTATGCGGCGGTCATTATGATAGTCGGCGTAAGCATAATAGAGCTTATACCCGATAAGATACTGATGCTGTTTAACGCATCGGAGAATATGCTTGAGATAGGCGTTCCGGCGTTGCGGATAATTTGCCTGAGTATGCTTCTGGCAAGCCCGAGCATAATATTCTCATCGAGCTTTCAGGCGTTGGGCTACGGAGTATATTCGATGTTTATATCGCTTATCCGTCAATTGCTCGTGCTGCTTCCGGCCGCGGCGATACTTGCGGTCATCGCATACAGGACAACAGGCGATGTAACGCTTGTATGGTGGTCGTTTGATATAGCGGAAATAGCGGCGATTTCGGCAAGCTTATCGTTCTATATGTATACATACAGGACGGTCATCAAACCCCTTCCAAAGGGCAACGATTAAAGCCGCCGAAAAAAGAATAAAAAAATTAAAAAAAATCGAAAAAAGTTCTTGACAAACCACAATATGTGTGTTAGAATAATCAAGTCACTTCAAAAAGGGAGTGGCGTTTGTACATTGAAAAATGAACAGTGTGAGTTCTTGTAAATGCAGAGATGCAGACAAAAACTTTGAGAAATTCTTTTATACTGAG
>CAJONM010000013.1 GCA_905235885.1 uncultured Clostridia bacterium | reverse complement strand
GTGCTTCGAGAACACTAACATCCACCTTTTCATTTGTCCATTTACACTCACCAAAAAGAGCAGTGTCCTTATCCTGTACTCCCATGATGTCTATTTCGGTCTGGCTTTTCTCCGTCGGATCTTTGCCCCACCAACGGCCTAAGGAAACAAACTCTACCGGTGACTGTCCTGTAAGCAGCAGCTTCCAAAGATATTGCTTGCATATCTCCTCAAACACCTTACCCATATAATTTGATAACTGAGGCATTATACGCCTGTATGCAAGCTCTGTTGCACCCCTTGCAATAATTGAATTATTTTCCGGAACAAAGCGATACCAAAAACGGAACATGTTATCCTCAATCGCATAAAGTGTCCTTTTAGAAGCCTTTTCCCCATAGGGCGTTTCCTTTTGTACAATTCCAAGAGATATAAGGTTTTTAACATAGGTCGAGCATACATTCGTATTTTCGCCGACTTTATTTGCAATTTCCGACATACGAGAGGCTCCGGTTGCAATAGCTGTAATGATAGCATTATAGATCGCCGGCTCCCGTACCTCCTGCTTCAACAAATTCAAAGGCTCCTCAAACAGCGCTGACATTGGATTCAAAAAGGTATTCTTGATGTTATCCTCTACGCTTAAATTATCATTCATCTGCAGTAAATACTGAGGTGTGCCTCCGACAATACCATATATGAGCGCTTTATCTTCATCAGAAAAGTTCCTGAAATATTTACATGTCTCCGCAAAATCAAACGGAAGTATCTTCATCTGAGCCGTTCTGCGTCCATACAGCGGTGCTTTATACGAAAGTACATTATCCTCCATGTATGACATTGATGAGCCGCAAAGTATCAGCATAAGCTTTGAATTATCATTATATTTATCGATCAGAAGTTGTATGGTTGATGCAAGACTTTTTGATGCCCGCGCCACATAAGGATACTCATCTATCGCAAGGATGATCCTTTCCTTTTCCGATAGCTTAAAAACATATTCTAACGCCGCTTGAAATGAAAGAAAAGAGGTCTCCGTCTCTATTCCGCTGCTATATTCAATAACGCTCTTACTTAAATTCTCAAGATTCTGCTTTTCATTGCTCTCAACACCCATGAAATAAATCGCTTGTTTATCCTTGATAAATTGATTAATAAGCGCAGTTTTGCCTACACGCCTGCGACCATATATTACAGCAAATTCAAATTTATCAGATTTATATAGCCTATCTAATACCCCAAGCTCATTTTCTCTGCCTATAAACATTGCACTACCTCCGCTTCAAGTTAATTACAGTATAACAGCAAACACACAAAAAGTCAAGTACGATTTGGCAAATTATACTTGACTTTTATTGATTTTATGCATTTAACGGTTAATAGTCTGTTTTTTCACGCCAATTTATGTCCTTACATGGTAGCAGCATCCGCTGCAAGATCCTCATAGAGGTTTGTGAGCGGATCGCCCGTAACGGCAATTGACGCTGTAGTGAACGGCGAGCCTTGCGCGCTCTGCGGAAATACCGATGCGCCGTTATCGGCATAGTATTCCCATGAACCCATTCTCGTCCATTCCTCTGCCGGCGCCTCCGCCGAGAGCTGCTTTACCATCGTTCCTACCATTTCAAGATGACCAAGCTCCTCAACGCCGATGTCTGTGAGAAGCCCCTTTGTAACATCATCGGGCATGGTATATCGCTGTGACAAATATCTCAGCGAAGCAGCGATCTCACCGTTGGGGCCGCCGTACTGCGTCGCTATGATATTGGCAAGGCGCGGATTTTTGTTCCTTATATTGATCGGAAACTCTAAAAATTTGTTATACTTAAACATTGAGATTTCCCTCCTTCTCCCACGGCCATGGTGAATCAAGCCATTCAAATGTGTCGAACCGTGCCGCGTTATATGCCTCGAGCGGGCCGTATTCATTCTCGTAATCGCTCTGCAGCTTTTTAAATTTCTTTACAAGCTCCCTGAACATCGCAAATGCCCTTTTGTCATCGGGATGGGTATCCAGGTACAACAGCAGATCGTATGCGGCAAAATTATACTTCTGGATCTCAAAAAGTCTTTCCTGCTTATTCATCTGCCACACCTCCCCATTTCTTACATACCTTTCCGTATTCGTTTATGTCAAGATCCAGCTCGGGGAATATCGTTCCGCGACGGATCGCCGAACCTACATCATAAACATTTTTCAGTTCCTGTATCGGGACATAGCCGTAGCCTACGCATCCGCAAGTAAAAAAGCGTGACGCTTCCGTGCCTTGCACAGTAGGCTCTATGTCACATGCAGGACAATTTTTATCAGCCATTTGTATAGCTCCTTTCTTTTTAATATTACGGATCTCTCCGTAATATATATTATGTCGCAAGCCATACACGCGTGAAAGCACCGCGCCCTTTAAATGAGCGCGGTGCTCAGACTGTCGACAAATCGGTCAGACCGCGCAAAAAAAGCTTGCCCCTTTTAGGGGAAATGTCAGGCAGAGCCTGACAAAGGGGTT
>CAJONM010000012.1 GCA_905235885.1 uncultured Clostridia bacterium | reverse complement strand
GAAGCTGCAAACAAGGTAAGAATGCACGATACCACGTTTAAACGCTACTATCACTTGAAGTATGCCGAAGTTACAAAACATAAGCACAAACGTGCCCTCGCACTTACTGCAAGAAAGTTAGTAAGGTTGGTGTATTCACTGCTGAACACCAGCCGACTTTATACCGAGCCTACTAAGTAGGTAGTCAAGCCTGTAAAAAATTTGCATATTGCAGGCTTTGTTAGGGTGTTGGCTTTTTGCGCTTTTTTAGCAAAAATTTATTTATTTTTTTGCAAATTACCTATTGACATTTTACCGATAGTCTATAAACAATTTGTATGTTTCGATTTCTAATGCGTCCGCTATTCGCTGAATGTTTTCAAGTGATATACTTCTGCGATAGCATTCAATAGCGCTGATGTATGTACGATGCATACCGCATTTTTCGGCAAATGCTTCTTGAGATAAGCCTGAGGCGGTGCGATATTTTTTTAAGTTTGTCCCGAATACTTTTACTATATCCATATGTAAAATCCTCCATATCTTATCTAAGTATATATTATTGAATACTATTGGTCTACATACAATAAGTATCAAGAGCATTAATATTAAAAATATTAATAAAAAAAGAACGCTGACTTTTTATCAAAATTAGCGTTCTTTCTTTGGTCGGAGTGACAGGACTTGAACCTGCGGCATCACGCCCCCCAGACGTGTGCGCTACCAGCTGCGCTACACCCCGATGTATCAACGAAACTTATTATAGCAAATATTATTTTTTTTGTCAAGGATTTTTCCGAAAATTCAAAAATTCAATCGAAGGGAAGTAATTGTTGACAATTTTTTTGAGTGTTTTGTATAAAATATTTGCCAATCAATAAAAAATTATGAAAAAAGAATTGCATTTTAGATAATAGTGTGGTATAATTTATGCGATTTTTGGTTTTTGTGCTTTTTAGGCACATGATCATCAACTAAAGGAGGATAATCACATGGCAGTAAAGTGTGAAACAGTAGAGAAAAATCTTAGTAAATTGACATTTGAAGTTAGTGCAGAGTTATTTAATAAAGCTATCGACAAAGCCTATAATAAAAATAAGAGTAAATTTAATGTGCCCGGCTTCAGAAAGGGTAAAGCACCTAAGGAGATCGTATATAAGATGTACGGCAAGGCGGCGTTTTATGATGACGCATTAAACGATCTTCTTCCGGAGGCATACGAAGCCGCTCTTAAAGAAAGCGGACTTGATGTTGTTGCCCGTCCCGAATTTGATGTTGAGGACATTAAAGAGGGTGAGCCGGTCGTATATACCGCGCTCGTAACAACGAGACCTGAGGTCAAACTTGGTGAATATAAAGGTATAAAAGTGCCAAAGATTGACTATACTGTATCTGACGAGGATGTAGACAAGGATATAGAGGCTACACAGCAGAAAAACGCAAGGCTTGTAAGCGTCGATGACAGAGCCGTAGAGAACGGGGATATAGCAGTGATCGACTTTGAAGGCTTTGTTGACGGAGTTGCTTTTGAAGGAGGCAAGGGAGAGGATTACGAGCTTGAGATAGGCTCCAACACCTTCATCCCCGGCTTTGAGGAGCAGCTTGTCGGCGCAAACATAGATGACCTTGTAGATGTCAATGTCACATTCCCGGAGGAATATCACGCAGAGGATCTCAAGGGCAAGCCGGCGCTCTTTAAAGTAAAGATAAATGAAATAAAGGTTCGCGAGCTTCCCGAAATAGACGATGATTTTGCCAGCGAGGTAAGCGATTTTGATACGCTTGCCGAGTACAAGGCAGATGTAAGAAAAAAGCTTGAGGACAAAGAGAAAGAGAAGGCAGAGGACGAGATAAAGAATGCGGTTGTCGATAAGGCGATTGAAAATGCCGAGTTCGATGTTCCCGATGCCATGGTTGACAATCAGGTAGACAATATGCTCAGAGAATTTGCGCAGAGCTTATCATATCAGGGAATGTCTCTTGACCTCTATACGCAATATACCGGACAGACGATGGATGATATAAAGGCTAACTATCGCGAGCAAGCTGCAAAGCAGGTAAGTGCCGGTCTTGTTGTTGATGCCATATCAAAGGCTGAGGGCATAGAAGTCAGCCCTGAAGAGGTAGAGTTCAATCTTATAGATATGGCGAAAAAGTATAATATGGAGCTTAGCAAGCTCAAGGAGCTCATTTCAGATAATGAGCTTGAAGGCATCAAAAAGGAAATGGTATTCAAAAAGACCATTGAGATGCTTGCAAATAATGCTGTAATGGAATAATTTTATGTGTTTATGCCGATGGAGGTCACCATCGGCATATATGCGATTATAGGGAGGTAATGGATATGGCAACAATGCCTTATGTAATTGAACAAAACAACAGAGGAGAGCGAAGCTATGATATATATTCCCGTCTTTTAGAGGACAGGATAATATTTCTCGGTGAAGATGTAAATTCAACAACGGCATCATTGATAGTCGCGCAAATGCTGTTTTTGGAGGCAAAGGATCCGGACAAGGATATTCAGCTTTATATAAACAGTCCCGGCGGCTCAATATCGGCAGGAATGGCAATATATGACACTATGAACTATATAAGATGCGATGTCTCGACCATATGTATAGGTATGGCTGCATCAATGGGTGCATTTTTGCTTGCGGCAGGCGCAAAGGGCAAAAGATACGCGCTGCCCAGCAGCGAGATTATGATCCATCAGCCGCTTATTGCTGGTAACGGCATAAGCGGACAGACGACCGATATTAAGATATATACCGATCATCTTGTAAAGACAAAAGAAAAAATGAACAGGATACTATCTGAACGCACCGGCAAGACATATGAGGAAATATGCGCCGATACGGAACGCGATAATTTTATGACGGCAGACGAGGCGAAAGCCTACGGGTTGGTCGATGAGGTTATTATTTCTGCAAACGAAAGGAAATAAACGGTGACAGCATATGAATGACAAATATGATGTTTGCTCATTTTGCAGCAGACCGGAAAATATCGCCGGACCGCTTTTGAGAGGTCATAACGGTATGATTTGTGCAGACTGTATCGAACAGTGCCGCGAGATTTTCGGAGAATTATCTGCGCCTGAACAGACATCGGGCGTTGAAATAGACGATGTGCTGCCTACGCCGCATGAGATCAAGGCGCATCTTGATGAATATATAATCGGTCAGGAAAGAGCGAAGAAAATGCTTTCTGTGGCGGTATATAACCATTATAAGCGTATAAAGCATCAGGATGACTCTGATGATGTAGAGCTTCAGAAAAGCAATGTGCTGATGATAGGACCAACGGGCAGCGGCAAAACATTTCTCGTACAAAATCTTGCGCGAGTTCTGCAAGTCCCGTTTGCAATAGCAGACGCGACATCGCTTACGGAAGCCGGTTATGTCGGCGAAGATGTCGAGAACATTCTCCTGAAGCTTATACAGGCGGCAGATTACGATATAGAAGCGGCGGAGCGCGGAATAATCTATATCGACGAGATAGATAAAATAGCCAGAAAGTCAGAAAATGTATCGATAACCAGAGATGTAAGCGGCGAGGGTGTCCAACAGGCGCTTTTAAAGGTGCTTGAAGGGACGATCGCATCCGTGCCTCCGCAGGGCGGCAGGAAGCATCCGCATCAGGAAATGATAACGATAGATACAACAAATATCCTTTTCATATGCGGCGGCGCATTTGACGGTATAGATAAAATAGTAAGCGAGAGGATTGGAAAAAAAGCATTGGGCTTTGGCGCAAAAATAGAGAGCAAACGGGAGCTTGATATATCTGAGCTTATAAGACAGATAACACCTCAGGATCTGCTCAAGTTCGGGCTTATACCTGAATTTATAGGTAGACTGCCGGTTTTTGCAGCTCTTGACAAGCTTGACAGAGATACGCTTATCACAATTCTTACACAGCCGAAAAATGCGCTGATAAAGCAATATAAAACGCTGCTCGGCTTTGATGATGTAGAGCTTGAATTTGAAGACGATGCCATATCTGCCATAGCGGATAAAGCAATAGCGCTCAATACCGGTGCGCGCGGACTTCGCTCAATAATAGAGGATTGCATGATAGATATAATGTTTGACACTCCGTCAGATGAAGATATCGAAACAGTTACAGTTACAAAAGAGTGTATAACAGACGGAGCTGCGCCGGATATAAGGCGACGAAACAAAAAGACCCTGACCGAGCAATTGGCTTTTCCGGAGCTTGAGAAAAAGGCTCAATAAGCCGTAAAGGGACAATGAAAGGAGCGTGAGATCTTATGTTTGTATCAAAAAATTTATCGGTGAATGAGAAAAACCACCTGGTAATAGGGAATAATGATACCGTTGATCTTGCAAAGGAGTTCGGAACACCGCTATACGTTATTGACGAGGAACAGATGCGCGAGAACTGCCGCATTTACAAGGATGCGATAGACAAATATTATGACGGGAACGGTCTTGTGCTGTACGCGAATAAGGCGTTATGCACAGTCTATACCTGTAAGCTTGCGGCAGAAGAAGGTCTTGGCGCGGATGTCGTGTCCGGTGGCGAGCTGTATACCGCGATCAAGGCGGGGATCGACATGAACAAGGTCTATTTCCATGGCAACAACAAAACGCGTGATGAGCTTGTTATGGCTGTGGAAAATAGGGTAGGGCATATAATTGTCGATAATATATATGAGCTTGAAATGCTCAATGAAATCGCAAAGGAACATAATATAATACAAAATATCATGTTCAGGATAAAGCCCGGAATAGACGCTCACACTCACGATTATATCCGTACAGGTCAGATAGATTCAAAGTTCGGTGTTGCCCTTGAAAACGGCGAAGCGTTTGAAATATATGAGATGGCGCACAAGATGTCAAATATCGATCCGGACGGTCTGCACTGTCATATAGGCTCACAGATATTTGATGTTCAGCCTTTTTGCGACGCAGCAGAGGTCATGATGAATTTTGCCGGTGATTTAAAGGACAGGCTGGGTCTTGAAATAAAAAAGCTTAATCTCGGCGGCGGATTTGGGATAATGTATACAAAGGATGATGATCCCGTACCGTATGACGCATACATAAAAAGCGTATCGGAGACAGTAAAGGCAACAGCCAAAAAGCGCGGCATTGCCACTCCGTATATCCTTATGGAGCCGGGGCGGTCAATAGCTGCTCCCGCAGGTATAACACTATATACCGTAGGCGGAATAAAGGATATAAATAATGTGCGGAAATATGTATCCGTAGACGGCGGAATGGGCGATAATCCGAGATATATCCTCTATGAAGCAAAGCATGATGCTGTAATTGCAAACAAAGCAGGGGACGCGGCAACCGATAAGGTGACTGTTGCCGGAAAATGCTGTGAAAGCGGCGACCTGCTGATGGAAAATGCAATGCTGGCTCCGGCTGAGGTCGGAGATATATTGGCTGTTATGTCAACGGGTGCATATAATTACTCGATGGCTTCAAATTATAACCGTATTCCGCGACCGGCCGTAGTTGCGGTCCGCAACGGAGAAGCAAAGGTCATTGTTAAGCGCGAAACATACGATGATCTTATTCGCAACGATATATTTTAAAAATATATAAAATAAACAAAAGGAGAAAAACCATGAGTAAAAACAAACGAATTATTTTTCTTGCCGCTGTAGTGGTGATCGCGGCGATATTGATCATTTTTGGTGTAAAAACACCGGGAAGTGTTGATATCGAATCGTATCAGCCGGCTGTATATTCCACTATACTTTCGCTTTTGCCGCCTGTAGTGGCGATTTTGCTCGCGCTTATTACAAAAGAGGTTTATTCCTCACTGTTTATAGGCATCGTTATGGGCGCGCTGCTTTATGCGAACGGCAATCCTGAGCTAATGCTCAACACCATGCTTTTCAATGAGGAAGGCGGCATGGTATATAAGCTTGCAGACAGCTGGAATGTCGGTATACTTATATTCCTTGTTGTTTTGGGAATACTTGTTGCTCTTATGAATAAGGTCGGCGGAAGCGCGGCATTCGGTCAATGGGCATCAAAGCATATCAAAACGCGTGTCGGCACTCAGCTTGCAACGATAGCGCTCGGTGTTTTGATATTTGTAGATGACTATTTCAATTGCCTTACCGTCGGTTCGGTAATGCGTCCGGTAACAGACCGCAGAAACATATCAAGAGCAAAGCTTGCGTATCTTATAGACGCTACAGCGGCACCTGTCTGCATTATAGCGCCTGTATCAAGCTGGGCAGCGGCGGTTACATCATCAGTTCCGGATGGTTCGGGAATAAACGGTTTTGCTATGTTCCTGAACACTATCCCGTATAACCTGTACGCGCTTACAACAATTTTTATGATGGTATTGCTAACTGTTATGAAATTCGATTTCGGTCCGATGCGCAGGCATGAGATAAATGCCCAAAACGGAGACCTTTTCACAACTGAAGCCCGTCCGTACGGCGATGTGGATGATGAAATGACAACTCCTAACGGAAAAGTCATAGACCTCATTTTGCCTGTCATTATTCTTATAATCTGCTGCGTAATAGGTATGGTATATACCGGTGGATTTTTTGAGGGTGTAAACTTCATAGACGCTTTCGCGGATTCGGACGCATCTATGGGTCTTGTTTTGGGTAGCATAGTAACGCTTATCATCGTATTTTGCTTCTATCTTGCAAGAGGTGTTATGACATTCAAGGAATTTACGGAGTGTATCCCCGAAGGCTTCAAGGCAATGGTAGCACCTATCCTTATCCTTACTATGGCGTGGACGCTTTCCGGAATGACCGGTCTTTTGGGAGCAAAATATTATGTGCATGATCTGGTTGAAGCATCAGCAGGCAGCATTCAGATGTTCCTTCCGGCGCTAATATTCGTTGTTGCGCTGTTCCTTGCGTTCTCAACAGGTACGAGCTGGGGTACATTTGCTATCCTTATACCAATAGTTTGCCATGTATTCAGTGATCCGAGCACATACCAGATGCTTGTTATATCAATAGCAGCTTGTCTTTCCGGCGCTGTATGCGGTGATCACTGCTCACCTATATCCGATACAACGATCATGGCGTCAGCCGGAGCGCATTCAGATCATGTAAACCATGTATCGACACAGCTCCCGTACGCGATGACAGCCGCCGCTGTTTCATTCGTCGGATATATAATAGCCGGCGTGCTTGGATACATGTCGGGAAGTATGATAGCCATGGTATCTGCGCCTATTTCACTTGCGATAATGGCAGTGGTACTTCTTATCATAAAAAAATCATGACAAATACAAAGTCATTCGCGGTTTGAAAACTGTGATAAAATAATTGCCGTAAACATTATTGCGCAGCCGATAAGCTCTCTTGGCAGCATCATCTCATGCAGGACAATGGCTGCTGTTATAACGGCAAATACAGACTCGGCACACATCAGAAGCGACGCTATCGTCGCTTCTGTGTATTTTTGCCCTATTATTTGTAATGTGTATGCAACACCGCAGCTTAAAAAGCCCGAATACATGATCGGCAGCGCCGCTGCCCTTATATCCGATATGTGCGGTGACTCAAAAATAAACATAAGTATTATCGATATTAATCCCGATACGGCAAACTGCGTGCATGAGAGCGTTATACCGTCTGTTTCGGGAGCAAATCGTTCAACCATAAGAATATGTACGGCAAAAAATATTGAGCATATAAACGCCATTACATCGCCTTTATTTATTGCTCCGATGTTTTTCGGGTCGATGCACAGGAAAAACAATCCGATAAATCCGAGGATGACGCATACCCATGTAAGCCCCGATACTCTCTTTTTTAAGAACAGACCCAATATCGGCACGAAAAACATATATAGAGCCGTTATAAACGCGATCTTGCCCGATGTTGAATCATAAAACGCGAATTGCTGAAAATTACTTGCCATGCAAAACACAATACCGAGCAATATACCGTATTTAATACTTGCTTTCAGCTCAGCTCTCGATCTGTCGGAGCTGTTTTTTATATTTCTCACAATAACGATGGGGAGCAGGACAAGCACGCCCAGCACCGTCCGTATCCCGTTAAAGGTAAAAGCCTCTATCTTTTCCATTCCTATGCTCTGCGCAACAAAAGATGAACCCCATATAAACGCGGTTATAAGGAGCAAAACAGAGCCTTTGAGTTGGGTATTTCTTTTCATTATGTCATTCTCCAATTCTAATAGGTACAGCGCATATCCGCTTGCCGCTCAACAATTCAAGCTCCATAACGGTTGGGAATTTGATATTACTCAGGTTATCGGCTTAACTAAT
>CAJONM010000011.1 GCA_905235885.1 uncultured Clostridia bacterium | reverse complement strand
CGTGCAGAACGCGCTGTCATATAAAACGGAAGCATTTATTGATGCGGACAACGCGGAGGAATACGGGCTTGACGCGCCTGATGCGGTAATAGAGATCTCAAGCGGCGGCGAGGAGCATATAGTAAAGATCGGCGCGAAGAGCGCGGTCGCGGACGCGTATTTCGCATCTGCTGACGGGACGGCGTTCGTCATGGCGTCAACGCAGCGAGACGCGCTGCTGAAAGATTTGGAGTATTATACAAGCTACGGCAGGATCGCTATAAATTCCGATACGATAACGGCGTTTAAAATAGAACATTCCGACCGCACAATAGAAGCGTATATACGCGATATTACGAATTTTGAAGGCAATGTATGGCAGATGCGCAGCCCCTATGACACGCTTGCAAACGATACCTTCATAGACTCTGATGTTCTTCCTGGCATTTGTGCGCTTTCACTTTCGCTTGAGGGCGGAGAGCTTGGCGATGTCCGCACCGTACTGACCGTTACGGCGGATAAGGAATATAAATTTGAAATAGGCAGGGAAAGCGGCGGATATGTAACGGTACGATACGAGGGAAAGCTCTATCGCGAGCCGTCGCAAAATCTGCAATTTACAGATGCCGAAACATATACATATATGAATAAGCTTGTGGCGTATACGCATATAAACGATATATCGTCATGCACGGTCGAATATGACGGAGCGGCGCATACGATCGAGGTGTCCGGCGATGACGGCAGCTTCCGGTTCAAAGCAGACGGAAAAAAGGCCGACGCGGACATATCGAGGTCAGCGTACATGGCTGTAATAGGCGTTACGGCTACAGGGCTTTACAATAATGAAAAAACAGGCGATACAGTTCTTGCCGTTACATATAGCTTTAAGGACGGCAGCAGCTCAAAGGTGGAATATAAGCTCATAAACGAATATACCGTTGCTGTAAAAAGAGACAGTGACATTATATTTGTAACGGGGCTTGCAGATATAAACAGCCTTAAACAGAAGATGGATCAGTATTTTAACCAAGAATGATGGGGCGCGGGGAGCGATACTCTTGCCCGAAAGATAAATAAAATATTCTGAAGGGAGAGGAAGATATGAGAAGAAAACTTACAAGTCTGCTGATAGCGGCGGCGATGCTTGTTCCTTCAACACCCGTAATGGCGGCGAAAGCAAAATCACCGTCCTATAAACCGACGGCGAGGGTGATGGAGGAGCTCAACCGCGGACTTATAGCCGCGTATCGGACGAAGGACAGCAGGAGCGTCATGGAAAACGGCGTTTACCTGTCATGGAGATTGCTCGGAACGGAAAGTCTGGCAAATCAGGCGTTTGACATTTACAGAGCGACATCGATGACGGGAACATACACCAAGATACATACGACCGGTATACACGACGCTACAAACTATGTAGATAAGACAGGTACGGCAAATCATTACTACAAGATCGTAAAGAAAGGCGCGGCAGAAACGGTGGTGGCGGCGGAAGAGCCGGTAAAGCCGGGCAATAACTATACTGCCAAGAGCAGCGAGGTAGGCAACGGCAACAGCTTGCCGAACTCATATACATATGTCGATATACCCATAAGCCGTCCTGCGCCCGTATCGCGTATGGGCGATGGCAAGACATCATATTATTACAACTACGACAGCAGCCATGAGGGCGGCGCAAACGACGCGTCCGTAGGCGATCTTGACGGTGACGGTGATTATGAGATAGTCCTCAAATGGGATCCGACCGACACCAAGGACAGTGCCGGCGCGGACTTTACGGGAAATGTATACATAGACGCATATGAGATAGACGAAAATAACGGCGGCTATAAATGGCGTATTGATCTGGGTAAAAATGTCACCGCAGGAGCGCATTATACGCAGTTTATCGTCTATGACCTTGACGGCGACGGATGCGCCGAGGTAGCGATGAAAACGGCGCCCGGTACTAAAGACGGCCAGGGCAATTATGTATCCGAGGTCGGAGATACCGAGGCGATAAGAAATGTTGACAATACCAAGTCATTTATCGGCACATCGGGCAGGTTAAAGGGAAAAAATCCGTTTACTCAGTATCTGACGATATTTGACGGTGAGACGGGCGCGGCGCTGTACACGACCGAGTACATCCCGTACGAAATGCACGGCTCCTCATATTGGGGCGACAGCGGCGCGAAGTATAACCGAAGCGAGAGATACCTTGCAGGTGTTGCGTATCTTGACGGCGTAAAGCCGAGCCTTATCATGTGCCGCGGCTATTACGACCATGCGGTAGTACGCGCATACGACTGGGACGGCAGCGACCTTACGATGCTTTGGGAGCATGACGCAGGCAAAAAGAGCGCAAGCACGCTCTACGGACAGGGCAACCACAATCTGTCCATAGGCGACATAGACGATGACGAATACGATGAGATCGTATACGGCTCCGCGGCTCTTGACCATGACGGCTCAACTGCTATGGGAAACACATTCCTCGGTCATGGTGACGCGATGCATATGAACGACTTTAATAATGACGGCGAGCAGAATGTATTCTCCGTCAAGGAGGACAGCAAAGGCTATAAATACTATGCCGAGGATCTGCGCGTTGCCGAGACGGGCGAACATTTCTGGTCATCGGGCAAAATAACGACCTCAAGCGACAACGGCCGCGGTGTCATGGCGAATGTCGATGATGAATACGCTCTTGCACACTCAAACGCGCTTGCCTTGGGCTGGTCAAGCGGCGGTAAGGCAATGCACGACCTTAACGGTGACGCGGTAGGCGACAAGCCCGCTTCAGCCGGTAAGGGCAGCTTTATGAATTCGCTTGTATTCTGGGACGGCGATCTTGGCAGAGAGCTGCTTGATTATAACATTATACAAAAATATTCGGTAGAGAAGGGAACAAAGCGCTTCTACGGCTCGTCGGACGGCTATACATTTGGCGGAACGACGGCGAATAACTTTACAAAGGCAAACGCGTGTCTTTCGGCAGATATTTGGGGCGACTGGCGTGAAGAGGTAATAATGTCGGTAAATAAGGACTCGGCGAGCGCTCAGGCATATCTGAGGATATACACATCGACCATACCTACAGATTACCGACTTACAACGCTTATGCACGACAGCCAATACCGCTGTGCTATCGCATGGCAGAATGTGGCATACAATCAGCCGCCGCATACGAGCTATTACATAGGCTCTGCCGCATTGGCGACCGACAGCAGCGGAAACACGCTCAACTACCTTGCTCCGACAACATCATATACAAGCGTCAGGTATTCGCTGGGCAATGTCGCGGTCACGGGCATATCGCTATCTGAAGATACCGTTGAAGTGGAACGGGGCAAGACAGTGACCGTGAACGCAGTAATAGAGCCTTCCAACGCATCCAAGAAGGGCGTTATATGGACATCTGAGGACAGTAGTGTTGCGACCGTTGCCGGAGGCATCATAAAGGGTGTCGGCATAGGCGAGACAACGATAAAGGCGACTACAAAAGACGGCGGCTACGAGGCAAGCTGTACCGTATCGGTATTTGAGATACCCGTAACGGGCATTGAGCTTTCACCGAGCAGTGTGTCGGTAGGCGTTGGGTATACGGCGCGGCTGAAGGCAAATATATTGCCTGATAACGCGACCGATACGGATGTAACATGGACTACAAACGACGCGTCTGTGGCAACGGTATCGTCTGAGGGTATCGTTACGGGCGTAAGCTACGGCAGCACGAAGATAACGGCAACGGCGGCGGACGGAATATACAAAGCCGAGTGCAGTGTAAGCGTAAGGCCGATGACGGTAACGGATCGGACCGGCTCAGACCCATTCATATCCACGACAAACGACTCGGATTTCAGCGGCACCGCCACAAGCGGCGCACTAACGCTTTCAGATTCGGACAACGAGATAAGCGAGTACCATAAGGATGTAACGCCGTATTCGGACAATATAGCGTCCGTAAATATGCGGCTGCTCACCGGCGGACAGAAATATGACGGCACCAATTGGGATTGGGACGGTCACGAATACACTATGAATTTACAGTTCCTGGACGAGGACGGAAACAATATCCTTACGCTTTCGCAGCCCTATGCCGCATCACCCGAAGCAGGCAAAACTGGTGCAGGCTCGATGCTGAGCAAGGTCGGCAACAACGCCGAGGGCGCATTTTCGACGGAATGGACGACCGTTGTAGACGGTATCGGCAATATCCAGGGCAGTAACAAGCGTTGGATAGTGAATATAGATTTTGATTATAACAACGATACAGCCGAGGCGACTGTAATAGGTACGGATTCGGAATGGGAATCGGAGCTGGGTAAGTATACAAAGACTATCGACCTGAACGGAGCGAGCTTTAAGACGGTAAAGGTAACGGTAGTTAAGGACGGCGCAGGCATGATAAAGGCAAACCCGACGCTGAGCGGGTTCAGCTACATACAGACACAGACAGCCTCCGGTTTATCCGAAAACCTCTATGAAAGAGGCTATGGCACCGACTGGTCGGCGGCGGATCTCTCCGATTGGGTACAGACGAATACAGACACTGCCGCTCTCTCATATGACAGCAATATGCTGCTTTATAACCCGACAAAGCCGGGCAGCTCATACAGCGCGACAAAGACAATAAGCGGCATAAACAATGACTCGACGGTAACATATGATATTGACTGGTACTTCGGCGGCGCAACGAACAGATTTGTAAATGTTGAATACATACAGCTTGGCTCGGACATACGGTTTGGTTGGCTTTCATACGACGGCAGCTACTATGTTCTTCTGAGTACGGACGGCGGAGAGAGCTATATAGGCAGAACGAATAATGACGGCTATGCGGTCGATTCGGATCAGGCACTGCTTATCGGAAAGAGCGGCACAAAGTATACAAAGCATATAAACGCAGTTTTCAACATAGCTACGAACACACTCAAATCGTTGTCGTTTGACGGGACCGAGCTGACCGCGTATTCAGATCTTGCGCTTTCAGACAATGCGGCGGCGGATTATGTCCGTATCGGATTTGACCGCGGCGGCGGCACCGATGGCTGGGAATACCCGAACGGTATCGAAAAGATAAAGGTGGCGCAGTTCACATACGGTGATTTCACCGAACCGGATCCGACACCGACACCTGAGGCGACATCAACACCTGAAGCGACGCAGGAGCCGGAGCCGACGGCAACGCCTTCGGCAAAAACGATACTGACAAACAGCTTCAGCAATGCCGTGCAAAGGCTGATCTACATAAATACTACCGATACCGATCCGTATACGGCGATAGAGGGTCTTACGCTCTATATCGGAACGAGGAGCGGCGGCAGCCGGGCGGAATCGAATTTCTCGATCGAAACGGGAGGCGTAACGGGCAATGCGCTCGTGCTTAATTCCGACAGATATGTAGACGGGAACCGCGGACCGAGGTTTAAGGTAAATACACCCGAAATGTCGAGCAATTCTATTCTTACGGCACAATTTTCCGTAAAGCCGGTAGACGGCACAGGCGGCGACGCGGCATTGTATTATAACGATGATACGACAGCTCAGGCAACGAATCAGCTTGTTCTTAACAAGGGTGCGTGGAATACCGTAAAGATCGTTCTTACCGATAACGGCGGAACAAAGACGCGCGAAATATTTGTAAACGATATAAGCGTGGCATCCGATGCGGGTGAAGCATTCCCCGTATTCTGGGGAACGGGTGTTGCCGCGACGGGCGCCAAGGTATACATAGACGATCTGATCATAACAGAGAGTTTGCCCGAAGATACGGATTCGCCCGTAACCGCTACAGTAAGCGGCGGCAGCATAGAGGTAGATCTGTCGCAATTCAGCGCCAGCAAGACTGTTATAGTCGCGTTATATGACGATCTTGACAGACTGATAGGCATTCGCTACGATGTGAGCGAGGATACGGTCGAGTTTGCATACAGCAATTCGGCTGCATATGTAAAGGTCATGGATTGGGATGTTGATGGAAACAACACACCCGCACAAGATGCCATTGAAGCACCTATAGAATAATAGAAAATAGGGGCAGCCGTTTATATGCGGCTGCCCCTTAAAATATGATTTAAAATATATACGGCGCGACATCGTCGGCGGAGTCGACAACGGCGAGCGCGAGAGATCTTGTATGTTCGTCGGGATATACCATATCGGGTATACATATGACGGGGATATGCGCATTGTGCGCGGCCTTTACGCCGTTTATGCTGTCCTCAAGGACAAGCGCGTCCTCTGGCGCGGTACCGTCAAGTGCCGCAATAAATATATCGGGGTCGGGCTTTGAGCCTTTGACCTTATCTCCGCCGATTATGTTGTCAAAATATTTATCCAATCCTGCGGTGCGGAGATATTCGCAGACATATTCCGTATCTGTCGATGACGCAACGACGCATGATATGCCTCGCGCGGTCAGCTCTTCAAGCAGATTTTGTATGCCTTTTTTTATCGGCAGCTTGCCCTCATGCGCAAGCTTTGTCAGCCGCTGGGCCGCTTTTTTGCTGATCTCCTCGTGCGGATAGTCCGCGCCGAACTCTTTTCTCTTTATCTGCTCAACCGCGCTGACGGTTATCCCGATAGTGCTGATATAATGCTCGCGGGTAAGAGTGTATCCGTATTCCTCCATGACTATGCCCAGCTCGCGCATAAATATCCTTTCGCTGTCGAATATAAGCCCGTCCATATCGAAAATAGCTTTTTTCATTTCATGCTCTCCATTATCTCAAAGATGTATTGCTCCAGTGCGCGGCGCTCGGAGATGGTGCCGCTTTTTATCTCATAATCTATTTCAGGCACGCGTGTTGTCATTTTATACAGTGCCTCTGTGGAAAATTTCCGCGCACCGTCAAGATAGCGTCTTGCCATCCATGGCGAGCAACCCAGAACCGCTGCCGCTTCATTGCGGTTTGTTATTCGCAAAAGCCGCAGATGAAGCATTTTTTCGGCATTGGAATATATCAGGTACAGCGTGCCGAACGCACTCTGCTTTTGCGTGCGCAGATCGTTAAGGATATCGAATACCTTGTTTGTGTCGCCGTCGGTAATACCGTCAATTATCTCAAATACCTTTATCTGTACGGATTTTGATACCACCCTGTCAATATCGGACCTGTATATAACATCGTCGGAAAAGTGCAGCAGCTTATCAAGCTCATTCTCAAGATTGTTCAGTCCCTCGTCAACTACCGATACAAGATATTCCGCCGTCTCGTCGTCTATGCGTTTGCCTGATTTCAGAGCCTTTTTTATGACCCATGATTTCAGCTCGGCAGGCTTCATATATTCGCAGTTTACCGTCATGCCCTTTTTTGCGGCCGCTTTATAAAGAGCGCTGCGCTTATCAAGATTTTTTTCACAAAATATTACTACGGTATCCTCCGAAAGCCTGCTCAATTTTTCCAGCCAGAACTCGCGCTCCTCCTCGTTCGGAGGACTTACATCCTTTGACCGTGCTATGGTAAATATATTGCTGTCGCGGATCATGAGTATGCGTTTATCGGTCATCATGGGCATACCCTCCCATGCGTTATCGTATTCGTCATACGAAGCGGCGCCGTTTATGACTATCCGGTTAAATTCCTCCAAGCCCGCGTCAGGGACAAGCTCAAATATCTTTTTAATGTACAGCTCCTTGAGGTATTCCTCCTCACCGTAAAACAAGTACATATTCTGAAGCTGTTTTTTCCCAAGCTGAGCCTTCAGCTCGATTATATCATTTTTCTTTGCCATAACTACCTCTTATACCCGTATATTTCTTTAAGACCCGATCTGTCGATAACAGCCGTTATGTTGCCCAGCTCGTCCGTTCGCAGGATATTCGTCTCCGACAGCGCGTCCAAGGCCTCGTCCGACGGATGCCCGAACGGATTGTTCTCGCCGCAGCTTATGACCGAATGCTCCGGCGATACCGCTGCCACCCATTCGGGAGTGGTCGAGGTCTTTGAGCCATGATGCGCGACCTTTAAAATATCAGCGTCAATATCTGTGCCCACTCTCATAAACTCACGCTCCGCCGCCGCGGTCATATCGCCCGTATACAGAACGCTGCTGCCGCCGCACATCGCCTTGATAAACAGCAGCGAGTCGTTTTCCTCGTTATCGTGCAGAAGTAATTTGTCGGGAACATATACATCGAACGCAAGATCATCACCAAAGCTTATGCGCGTGCTTTCCGTTATCGGATAAAGCTCCGTCTGGCGTCTTTGTGCCGCTTCTTTCATCAGCATATACCACGAATACGGAGATGTATCGCTCGGATCGGGCGGAAGATAAAATACGGTCTTTACATTCAGATTTTCTATCGCCGCGATTATACCCTCTATATGATCCTTATGAAAATGCGACACGAACGCCGCGTCTATGTTATAATATCCCTTTGACGCAAGGTACGGCACAAATATGCTTTCGCCTATGTTATATTGCGAATATTCCGCGCCGCCTCCGCCGTCAATGATGACCGTTTCGCCCAACGGCGAATGTATCACCGATCCGTCGCCCTGTCCGACATTTACGAATACAAATTCGGTCGTACCGATATGCAGCACCGCCGTTACCGCTATAGATGCGATAAGTCCCAACGATATGCCCATTGCCATATGGAGCTTTTGCGTCACATGATGTATGTAATAATACAGCATAAACAGCACGCTCACCATAAGCCCGAACTCAGACGGGGAGGGAGTGGGGACGATCATTTGAGACATGGGTAGTCCGTCAATGAAATACGGCATATTTTGCAATAGCCATATCGACGCGTCATACAGTCCGCCGACTATCGGCGCAACGCCAAAGCACATCAGGAGCGCAAACACAAGCGGTGTCATACAGAGCATAGCCAATACAACGGGCATAGTAACAAAAATCGCCGCGAATGTGTATATGCAAACGCCGTTAAAGTATACCGATGCAAGCGGAGTAATAATAAACGCCGCTGTTATGACTATCGCCGTCATATGGCGTATGCCGCGCGGCAGGTATATGAGCCGCGACGCGATATACGGTGAAAAAAGCGATACGAGCAGTCCGCCGACAACGGACATAACGAATGTCACATTAAATATTATCATCGGCATCGTTATCATGCAGAATATAACTATTTTCGCTATGATGTCGGGGAAGTATACATTTCCGTCCTTGTTTCTGTACAGCACCGTAAGCGCGGCAGTGACGAGGCATCTTGTAAAGCCTATCTGCGCGCACGAGAGGACCGCGTAAAGAAGAAGTATTATAATTATCGCGCCGTCGCGGTATTTTTTATGGACGCGCCTTTTTAAAAGCCCGATAACGGCGAGAATTATCCATATATGTATATATGCCGGATGAAGAAGCCTGCCGAATGCCGTTCTTTCGACCGCGTGTTCAAGCTCCGCTGAGAAATGATGACGGTTTCCGGTCAGCAGCGCGGATAAAATCGCGGCGCTGTCGCCATAATAAAACCGATATATGGTTTTGTCGATCGCTCCGTACATCTTCTGCGACAGGAAGTACGGCGACGGAACGAAGGCGATGCCGGTTTTTGTTATATCCTCCGAATAGATACGGGCGTATATGTTTATCGACTGATAGTAAAGCGAAGAGTTGAACCCGTTTTCGTTCATTTTACCGGCAAATTTTTTCGGTAT
>CAJONM010000010.1 GCA_905235885.1 uncultured Clostridia bacterium | reverse complement strand
TCGGCTGATTTCATATCCGTCCACAGATCCTGCATTTTCTTGTTTGCTTCATCGGAGAGGTTGCGGAACACAGTCGTTCTTGACGCGATAAATTCATCGTCGGGGTACGAGATGCCGTCATTTTTGACATCGTCATCGAGCATATCATAGGCAAGCGAATTGGGCGTTGAATAGCCGACATAATCCGTTATCGCATATGCTATATCCGCTTCACACAGGAAGTTGATATACATTTCCGCCGCAAGCTTATTTTTGCAGCCCTTAGGTATGCAAACGGCGTCAACGAACAGATTTGTGCCGCTTTTCGGTACGGTAAAGCTCAGATGATCGTAATCGTCCATGAGCGTAACGGCGTCGCCGGCATAGTACGGCGCGAGAACAGCTTCCTGCGCGCCCATCTTGTCAAATATTTCGTCCATGACATATGCCTGAACAACGCTTTTTTGTTCTCTGAGCTTTTCGGCGGCAGCCTCAAGCTCAGCGTCGGACTCAGTGTTGAGATCGTATCCGAGCAGAGTCTCGGCTATGGCGAACGCGTCGCGCGGATTGTCAAACATCAATATATCTCCGGCATATTTCTCATCCCACAGAATGTCCCAATCCATATCGCTGCCGTCCTCTATGACGGTATTGTCATAAATTATACCGACCGTTCCCCAAAGATACGGCACCGAATATTTTGAGTCGGGATCGTATTCGTCGTGGCGGAACTTTTCCATTATGTTTTTGTAATTGGGTATGCTTTCCATATCGAGCGGCTCGAGCATATCCTCTTTTATCATCCTTGAGATCATATAATCCGATGGGATGATTATATCGTACGATGTGCCGCCGCCCTGGAGCTTGGCATATAGCTCCTCGTTTGTGGCGTATGTGGTGTAATTCACCTTTATGCCCGTCAGCGCGGTGAACTCGTCATTGATGTCGATAACGCCGTCCTCGCTGCTGTCGGGGATATATTCGCCCCAGTTATATACATTTATCGAAACATCCTGCCCCTGAAGCTGAGTATAGTATTCCGCATCCGCGACCGATACGCTGCTTGCGGTATCGCCTGTGCTTGGCGCACATGATGCCGTTAAAGCCGCGACAGATGCCGCGATCGCTACAGATAATATTTTATTCATAGATAGTACTCCTTTCGCTGAGCGTATGTCTGCGCTCTATTATGTTTTTTATTATTAACACAGCCACCACGATCACAAAAATTATCGTCGAAAGCGCGTTTATTTTAGGGCTTACCTGCTTGCGCGTCATGGAATATATTGTAAGCGGTAATGTCTGCGAGGTCGCGCCGCTGGTGAAATAGCTCACAACAAAGTCGTCGAGCGAGAATGTAAAAGACATCAGAAATCCACTCAGCACGCCCGGCATTATCTCCGGCATGATGACCTTGAAAAATGCCGATACTGGACTGCATCCCAGATCCTGCGCCGCGTCATATATAAACGGCGTCATATGCCTGAACCGCGGCATGATGTTGAGTATGACATACGGCACATTAAATGTTATATGCGCTATAATGAGCGTTGCGAACCCGAACTCAAAATTCATCCGTGCCGCGAAGAATACGAACAGCAGCATAAGCGAAACGCCCGTTACTATCTCCGGGTTTATTATCGGGATATTCGTACACTGGAGAATAAACGCCTTCGGCAGCTTTTTCATGCGGCTTATCCCCACCGCCGCCGCCGTACCTAATATCGTAGCCGATACCGACGCACATACGGCGACTATGATCGTGTTCAGCAGCGAGCGCATTATAAGCTTATCGCCAAACAGCTTAACATACCAGTCCAATGTAAAGCCGGACATGACCGAATGGCTTTTTGTGGTGTTAAACGAAAATACGATAAGCACGAATATCGGCGCGTAAAGAAACAGCATGATGAGCGCAAGATATATTTTGGAAAGCTTTTTCATTTCACCACTCTCCTTTACATAAGCACCCTGTCATCATCTGTGTCAAAACGGCTCAACAGAGTCATTATGATCAGTACAATGATCATCAGTATCAGAGAGATCGCCGCGCCCAGATAGGGGTTATACGCATTTCCGAGAAACTGCATTTCGATAAGGTCGCCTATTAAAATGTTCGAGCCGCCGCCGAGCATTCGTGAGATTATAAATGTGCTTATTGCCGGCACGAATACCATTGTAATGCCGGACATAACACCGGGTATACTCAGCGGAAATATCACGCGCAGAAACGCCTTTACCGAATTGCAGCCCAGATCCTGTGCCGCCTCTGTAATGCTTGCGTCAATTTTCGTAAGGCTGTTATATATCGGCAGTATCATAAACGGCAGATAATTATATACCATGCCCAGAACGATCGCGCCCTGCGTGTTCAGGAGCTTGTACGGACCCAGCCCGAAAAGGCCGAGTATGCTGTTTATAACGCCGTTTTTTTGCAGAATGGTTATCCATGCGTATGTCATCAGGAGCAAATTCATCCACATCGGCAGCATGACCACCATAAGAATGATCCCCTGATACCTGCTGTCGATCCGCGCAAGTATCATAGACAGCGGATACGCGATAGCAAGACATATGACCGTCGATATGACCGCCAGCTTTATTGAACGGTAAAAAATATTATTATATTGCGACACATCCGCAAGATTTTGCAGCGTAAATCCGCCGCTTGAGCCGGTAAACGCGAAATACGCCACCATCAGCAGCGGAACGATTATAAATGCCGCCATCAATAGTATATAGGGAGCGGCAGCGCGTTTTTTCATCAGCTGTCGCCTCCCATCTTATTCATTATGTGTATATCATCGGGCCCGAATTTCAGCCCGACACAGGAGCCGACCGTCGCCGCCTTCGTTGAGTGGACGAGCCAGCTGAAATCGGGCGCATCTATTACCATTTCGTAATGTACGCCCTTGAATGTGACGGATCGCACCGTACCTGAGATCGCCGTTTCATCGGCGCGTTTTATTTTAATATCCTCCGGACGAATAACGACATCTACGGGCGTATTTTCGCCGAAGCCCTCATCAACGCATTCAAATTCACAGCCGCTTATCCTTACGAGACGATCCCTTATCATCACGCCGTCTAAAATATTGCTCTCGCCGATGAAATCGGCAACGAACGCGTTTTTCGGTTCATTATATATATCAACGGGGGAGCCTACCTGCAATATGTTGCCCTTGTTCATCACCACGACGGTATCGCTCATGGTAAGAGCCTCCTCCTGATCATGCGTAACATAAATAAAAGTAATCTCAAGACGCTGCTGTATACGCTTGAGCTCGATCTGCATTTCCTTACGCAGCTTCAGGTCGAGCGCGCCCAGCGGCTCATCGAGAAGAAGCACTTTAGGCTCATTGATAAGCGCGCGTGCTATTGCGACACGCTGCTGCTGACCGCCCGACAGTCTGTCGATATGGCGGTTTTCAAAGCCTTTAAGGTTTACAAGCTCAAGCATTTCCCCGACACGCCGCGCGATCTCCTGCTTGGAGCATTTTTTCACTTTCAGTCCGAATGCTATGTTATCATAAACATTCAGGTGAGGAAAAAGCGCGTATCGTTGAAACACCGTGTTGACATTACGCTTGTACGGGGGGATATTGTTTATCTCCCTGTTTTCAAATTTGACGCTGCCGCTGTCGGGGGTGATAAATCCGCCGATAATGCGCAGCGTTGTTGTCTTTCCGCAGCCTGACGGACCCAGAAGCGTAACGAACTCCTTGTCCCTTATATCCAGGCTTATATCATTGAGTATTTTTTCGCCCTCAAATGAAACGGCGATCTTGTCAAGACTGATGATGGTTTTTGCCAATTTTCAACCTCCCCTTTCTATACCCCTTCGCCACGAACGAATTTTTCGGGGCATATTCAGTTTCAAGAGAAAGTATATCATACATAACCCTGCAAGTCAATAAAAAACGACAAATTATATAAATGTTTATTCAAATTACAGGTTGAAAGTTACAGCAAAGTATGTTATAATAACGGAGAAATCGTAACGAAACGAGGTACAAAAAAATGGGTGGATTTTTCGGTATTGCATCTAAGGATGATTGTGTATTTGATCTGTTCTACGGGGTGGATTATCATTCGCATCTTGGCACGCGCCGCGCGGGAATGGCGGTGTATGACAGGGAAAACGGCTATGAGCGCGCCATTCATAATATAGAGAACGCGCCGTTCCGCACGAAATTCAGCGGCGAATCGATGTCGATGCGCGGCAATATGGGCATCGGCTGTATATCTGACTTTGAGGCGCAGCCTATCCTGATGCGCTCGCATCACGGCACATTTGCTATAACCACCGTAGGCAAGATAAATAATTCCAAGGAGCTTACGGAGGAGATAGTAAGAGATCATACCCACTTTTTTGAAATGCAGAACGGCATTATAAATCAGACCGAGCTTGTCGGCGCGATCATAAACCGGAAGGATAATTTTATTGACGGCATCAAGTACGCGCAGGAGATCATAGAAGGCTCTATGAGCATGCTTATCCTTACGCCTAAGGGCATATATGCGGCGCGTGACAAGCGCGGCAGAACACCCATATCAATAGGCAGAAAGGAAAACGGCTATTGCGCGAGCTTTGAAGATTTTGCATATTTCAATCTGGGCTATACGACATATAAGGAGCTTGGACCGGGCGAAATAGTAGTTATGACGGAAAACGGAGTACGGACGGTCGTCGCGCCGGGCGATGATACGAAGATATGTACATTTTTGTGGACATATTACGGATACCCGTCATCGACATATGAGGGAATATCGGTCGAAAGAATGCGCTACAATTGCGGCAAATGCCTTGCGATGCGAGATGAAGGCAGCGGCATAAAGCCGGATCTTGTGGCAGGCGTTCCCGATTCGGGAACGGCGCACGCGATAGGCTATTCAAATGCCTCCGGCATCCGCCACGCCAGACCGTTTGTCAAATAC
>CAJONM010000009.1 GCA_905235885.1 uncultured Clostridia bacterium | reverse complement strand
TAAGGTCAAGGCAGGTGAATTTCTCAAACCCTGCCGTATGTGTGCTTAGTATCGCCGACGGTAATATTGCCGTTTCGATACCGTATGCCGACAGTACCGGCAGCGCTACCGTAAGCGAGCATTGCCCGTAGCACGATATATCCTGCAATGATATTATTTTCTTTGACATAGTTTCACTACTCCTTTGATTAAAAAATACAGTCTGAACCGGTATAGCTCAGACTGTAGGTTAAAATTTATTTCAGATTTGATATAAGCTTGTCAAGCTCCTGTGCCATCTCTGTCGGAAGTTGATCGCCGAACTGGGCAAAATACTGCTTTATACCCGTCTGCGGATCCTCAACATCCTTGAGCCATTCAGCATTGTCGACCGTCAGAAGATCTTTGAGCTGATCCTTTGTCATATCAAGACCTGTGATATCAATATCTTCAGCCTTCGGAACATAGCCGATAGCGACCTCATCCGCATCCACCTTGCCGTCGCAACGATCGAGTATCCAAAGAAGAACACGCATATTGTCGCCAAAGCCCGGCCACAGGAAGTTGCCGTCATCGTCTTTTCTGAACCAGTTGACATGGAAGATCTTAGGTGCCTTGTCGCCAAGCTTCTTACCCATTTCAAGCCAGTGTCCCCAATATTGAGCCATATTATATCCTACGAACGGCTTCATCGCCATCGGATCGCGGCGTACAACGCCTACCGCGCCTGCCGCTGCCGCTGTAGTTTCTGATGCCATTATAGCGCCTACAAATGTGCCGTGCTGCCAATCTCTTGACTGGTATACCAACGGAGCGCACTTAGCGCGTCTGCCGCCGAATACGATTGCAGATACAGGCACGCCCTGCGGATTTTCAAATTCAGGTGATATACACGGACAGTTTACTGCCGGAGCCGTAAATCTCGAATTCGGATGAGCAAGGTTATTACCCTCTGCTATATATGCCGGTCCGTTTACCTTTTTACCTGTCCACTCTGTTGCGTCTACAGGCGGATTTTTGTCAAGGCCTTCCCACCAAACGGTGTTATCGGCATTGTTTATCGCAACATTTGTAAATATTGTGCCGCGCTTTGTTGATTCGAGCGCGTTAAAATTCGTTTTGGGCGAAGTACCCGGAGCAACGCCGAAGAAGCCTGCTTCAGGGTTGATCGCATAAAGTCTGCCGTCCGGTCCGATATTGAGCCATGAAATATCATCGCCTACCGTCCATACCTTGTAGCCCTTTTCTCTCAGATATTCGGGCGGAATAAGCATTGCAAGATTTGTCTTACCGCAAGCTGATGGGAATGCAGCGCAGATATACTTGACCTCACCCTGCGGATTTTCCAATCCGAGAATGAGCATATGCTCTGCCATCCAGCCCTGATTTCTGCCGAGATATGAAGCGATCCTGAGCGCGAAGCACTTCTTGCCGAGCAAAACGTTGCCGCCGTATGCGGAGTTTATAGACCATATCGTATTATCCTGTGGGAACTGAACTATATAACGCTCCTCAGGATTTACATCCTTCTTTGCGTGCAGACACTTAACAAACTCAGCATCCGGATCATCGCCGAGCGCGTTCAGAACAGCATTTCCCACTCTTGTCATGATCGCCATGTTCAATACGACATATATAGAGTCTGTAAGCTCAATACCTATCTTTGAGAACGGCGAACCTACCGGTCCCATTGAATACGGGATCACATACATCTCTCTGCCTTCCATTGAGCCTGTATACAGCGCTGTGAGCTTTGCATACATTTCGTCCGGCGCCATCCAGTTGTTTATCGGGCCTGCCTCTACTTCTGTGGGCGTACAGATAAATGTTCTGTCCTCTACACGCGCAACATCATTTACGGCTGTTCTGTGATAATAACAGCCCGGAAGCTTTTCTTCATTGAGCTTGATCATCTCGCCTGTGGCTACAGCTTCTTCTCTTAGTTTTTCAAGCTGCGCCTCATCGCCGGTTATCCATGTTACCTTTGCAGGCTTACACATCGCTACCATTTCATCAAGCCATGCAAGGACGGTTGCATTCTTTGTCATCTCAATATCCTCCTAATAAAATTAATTGCAAATATTCATTTTGTCATTTTCTATTGTACCACATTAATGAGATTTTGAAAAGCTTTATTACTAAAATTCGTAAGATACAGCTAATTTTAGTAATAATCCAAATCGGCTTTAATCAAAATGCACAAATCAAAGGTTTATGACCGCCGTATCAAACGGTTCTACTGTGACTGTCTTATCGCCCATGTCCGTTTTTACGGTAGTCGTCTGCTGGCTGTCTGAGTTATTTATGACAACGAGCTTCTTTCCGCTTGGGTAATAGCAGCACTCGCAAAGCGGATTATCGGTGATATATTTTCCGCAAATATCCTCTCCTGCCGCCTGCATTATAAGATTGAACAGAGTTCTGTTATTTATCTCGTCATGGCGGAAGCTTGCAAGATATATACCCGTTCCTTTACCGAACTTATGAACGGTCAGTGACGGAACGCCCTCATCGGACATAAGCACCCTTGCCTTGCCGTCCGTCAGGTAAATACCTGTTCGCGGCTGTATTGTAGCGCCGTCTGCCACCGCTTCATCGTCCTCTGTATCAAACGAGTATTCACAGTGCGAGATCCTTGCGCCGGTGTCCTCGTCAACGCCGAGAACATGAGCCATTCTGAAATATGTGTCATAGCCCTTTACAGCCGATGGCTCGCCTACGCCCACGAATACGCCGCCGTTTGCCGTCCATTCCGTAAGCTTTGCAACGACCTCACCGTCGCACCATTTATAGCCGCCCGACCATGCACTGCCGGCAAATCCGGCGTTTATCACAACATCGTATTGGCTTAGTCCCTTTTCCTTGACATCCTCAAAGCTTATGAACGATACATCAAACGGCAGTCCCGAAAGTGCTTCGATAACATTTATAAGATCCAGCTCGGGATTTTCATGATAGTGACCTGAGCATGTCCATGAGCGGAGCTTGCCCCAGAATGTGAGAACGGCGATCCTCGGCTTCATAACATACGGCTTGCCATCGGTATGGAATGAGCGGATCATGCGAAATTCATCCGCGATCTTCTCTATATAATCCTGAAAATCGGGGAACGGTATCGTAAGCGAAAGATAGCCGCCCAAGCCGATCCTGTCTATTTTTTCGCGCAGGAGAGCGCGTCTTACCTGCTTCCAATATTCCTTCGCGTCGCGCGTCGGATCTCCGCCCGGCATAAATGTCGGCGCGCCGCCGAGTCCTGTTGGGAACAGATACGGATGCAGCCTTATCTCATGCGTCCCGACAGCATCGCAGCCGGCGCAAAGTCTTGTTTCAAAGCCGTTGAATACGCACTTTATCAAGCCGTCAAAGTCAAAATCCTTAAATCTCTCGCCCCACGGCTCAACGCCTACCCACGAATCATCATAAAAAACATACGCCTTTTTATTGTAGCTGTGGACAATGTCAACAAGCTCGCGTCCGAAATCCACTACAAAATCGTTTACGAATTTCATCCAATCAAGCTTTTTATCGCCGCAGGTCATATGTCCCGAATTGCGTTTTCCTAAGTTGATGAAATCCTCCGTCGTCATCGCATATCCGAATTTTTCTTCAAATTGCTTCATTGCCGCCGGCGATACCGTCGCGTCATATGACGACCAGTCCGAAAAATGTTGGCGGCGGCGCTCATCCGAGCCCCATATCCACACGAAATTATAGAACATGGATGTAAACCGCACCACCGTTGTTGACGGATGCGCCTCGCACCATCCTGTCAGCCATTTCTTCATATACTCTTGCACATCGGGATAAATAGGATCTATCTGCAATAAATGCTCCTTATCCCAATTATTCGTTATATGGTTGTACATGGAAATTTCCTCCCATATACGCCATACAAAGAAATTGACGGTATACTTATGCCAGGGCGTTGCGCCGCGTACCGTTACGGTACCGTCGCGGTAATCCCAGTCGCTGACCTCTTTGTTGACCGTTCTGTCAAACACCTGCCAATATGCTCTTGACTCCTCGGAGTCATTGATGGCAAACTGCTCGGCAAAAAAATCCTTCATCAGATCGATCGTGACCGTATCGCCCGTTGCGATGACCGGCTCTGTCATAAGGATCGTGCTCTGGAGCTTGTCCATATTCTTCTTTGCCCATTCGTTATGATCGCGAATAATGCATATCGTTGAATAAATACCGTATCCGGCATTTACTATTTCAGGAGAAAGCTCTGTTCCGTCCGAATCACGGATAACATCTGCTCCCCATTTTTCTGCCATTTGAAGCGTCAATTCCTCATAGCCACTCTCCCCCGGCAATGTAAATCCACCCTTGATCTTCTCCATTTTCTGACCGTTGCTCCTTTCGGGATAGCCTTTGCTATCCTCTTTATTGTTGTGTATGCAGATATTTTATCACATTTAGGAGCGGATGTAAATACCATAAATGAAAAAATTGCTTGCAAAAGAAAATAAAATATGGTAAAATGATTTGGTATTGGCTCATATAACGATCCGGACATTGTATTACGGGGTGGAAGGAATTGTTGACCAATATGTCGGGACGATCGATGCAAGGCGGTCGTCCTTTTGCATGAACAAAGCGCCTTCGGCGCACGCCTGCGGCGGGCAGAGAAGGATAACGCTTTGTTCATGCCCATGTGCGTTTCCGACCATAGGTCGGATATTTCGCACGGGCAATTAAATCATTTTT
>CAJONM010000008.1 GCA_905235885.1 uncultured Clostridia bacterium | reverse complement strand
CAACCGTCCGGCGGTGGTGTTGAGAACATCCAAAAGTTTCTTTTTCAATTCACATCACCCTTTAATCAAGCTTTGCCAATTCCTTTGCCATATTCGCCATCTCGATTGCCGCCATCGCGGTATCGTAGCCCTTGTTGCCTGATTTCGTACCGGCACGCTCTATCGCCTGCTCAATAGTATCGGTCGTAAGAATGCCGAACAATACCGGAATGCCGGAATTGAGCGATACCTGCGCGATGCCCTTTGCCGTTTCGCTGCATACCATATCATAATGCGATGTCGCGCCTCTTATTATCGCGCCGACGCATATGACCGCGTCAAATGTCATATTCATTACAAGCTTTTTTGCCATAAGCGGCACTTCAAACGCGCCCGGCACCCATGCAAGAGTTATATCCTCATCCTTTACACCATGGCGCTTGAGGCAGTCCTCTGCCCCGGCAATGAGCTTGGATGTGATAAGCTCATTAAATCTTGATGCAACTATGCCTATTCTCAAGCCTTCACCGTTTAAATTTCCTTCGTAAACATTCATTTTGTATATCCTCCTTGTATTATTCTCAGTAAACAAATAAGTGTCCCATCTTACGCTTCTTCGTTTTCAGGTAGAACTCATTTTCCTTTTTGGGCGGTATCTGTATGGACAACCGCTCGACTATCTCAATGCCGTATTCTGACAGGTCTGAGATCTTGTCGGGGTTATTGGTCATGATCCTCAGTTTCGACGCACCCAGATCACGCAGTATCTGTGCGCCCTCGCTGTAATCGCGCAGATCCGGTGCAAAACCGAGCTTTTCATTCGCCTCGACCGTATCATACCCCTCCTCCTGAAGAGTGTACGCTTTCAGCTTATTCAAAAGCCCTATCCCTCTACCCTCCTGGCGGAGATAAACTATAACGCCTTTTCCATTCTCGTTTATGCGGCGCATCGCCTCGGCAAGCTGCTCGCCGCAGTCACAGCGGCATGATCCGAACACATCGCCGGTAAGGCACTCCGAATGCACCCGACACAGCACCGGCTCACCATCTGAGACATCGCCTTTTACAAGAGCGATATGCGATTTGCCGTTGATTATATTTTTATATCCGTAAATATCAAAATCACCGTATTTTGTCGGGAGCTTTGTCTTTGCGGTGCGCTCAATTATCTTATCGTGCAGTCTTCTGTATGCTTGCAGATCGCATATGCGTATCATTGTAAGCTTGTTTTCGCTTGCGAATTTTTCAAGGCTTTCGGCTCGCATCATATTGCCGTCATCAGCCATTATCTCGCAGCACAGCCCCACCTGCTCCAGGCCCGCAAGTCGGCACAGATCCACCGTCGCCTCAGTATGACCGTTTCTCTCAAGCACGCCGCCCGGCTTTGCTTCAAGCGGAAACATATGTCCCGGCCGCCTGAAATCGGATGGCTTTATATTTTGCGTCACGCACATCCTTGCCGTATATCCGCGCTCCGCCGCGCTGATCCCTGTAGTGGTATCTATATGATCTATCGACTCGGTAAACGCCGTTTCATGGTTATCGGTATTATGCGAGACCATAGGCTTCAGAGATAATTTGTTCACATACGCGCCGCTCATCGGCATACATATGAGTCCCTTAGCTTTGCTCGCCATAAAATTCACATTATCGGTAGTTGCAAACTGCGCGGCGCATATAAGGTCGCCCTCATTTTCGCGCGACTCATCATCTGTGCATAATATTATCTTCCCGTCGCGCAGATCCCGTATCGCTTGTTCTATACTGCCAAATCCCATTTTGTTGATAATATCTCCTTTCAGATCAATGCCGATCAAAATCCGTATCGGCGAAGCATATCCTCGGTTATTCCGCCTCTTTCACGCTTTGTGAGCTTATCGACATATTTCCCTATTATATCGCATTCTATATTTATATTGTCGCCGTTTCTAAGTTCGGATAAGGTCGTTTCGCTTGCCGTATGCGGTATTATCGAAACGGAAAAGCCGCCGCTGTCGGTCTTTGCGACCGTAAGGCTTACGCCGTCAAGCGCGACAGAGCCTTTCTCTACGATGTATCGCAATATATCCTCGGGCGCGCCTATTCTGATCCATATCGCGTTATCCTCGCGCGATATTTGATGCACCGTTCCAGTCCCGTCTATATGTCCCGATACGATATGCCCTCCAAATCTGCCGTTTGCCGGCATGGCGCGTTCAAGATTTACGCGGCTGCCGATCCTTACGCGGTCAAGACTTGTTCTGCGGACCGTTTCCGCCATCACATCCGCGGTGAATACCGGCGGTGTCACTCTTGTCGCGGTAAGACATATTCCGTTTACGGCAACGCTGTCGCCCACCTTCAGATCATCAAATATCTTTTCCGCACGGATCGCTATCTCAAGCGATCTTGCGCCGCGCACGACACGCTCAACGATACCCGTTTCCTCAATTATCCCGGTAAACATTATCCTGTTCCTTTCTGTATTCGAGCAGTATGTCATTGCCAAACGCCGTTATTTCAGGCTTTCCGAACATATAAGCATCCGCCATTTTATCTATGCCTCTGCCGCCTATTACGGGCTTTGCATTTTCGCCGCCTATGATCTTGGGTGCAATGTATATATCGAGCTTATCCACAAGCCCGGTTTCAAGTACAGATGCGCTCAGTGTTGCACCGCCCTCTACGAGAACACTGTCAAGCCCGATCTCTCCGAGCTTATATATCAGCGTTTTCACATCAACACATCTGCCCTCCATTGTTACGACCTCCGCGCCCATCGCTTCAAGCTCCGCTATCCGCGCCGCATCCTTGGACACCGTTGCAATGATCGTTCTTATGCTATCGGCCGATCTCATTATTTTTGATGTCTTGGGTATCCTCAAGCTGCTGTCGCATATAACTCTTACCGGATCTGACGGATCCTCGATCCTGCAATCAAGCATCGGATCATCCGCTAAAACGGTACCTATCCCAACCATAATGGCGGCGCATCTCTTCCTTGTAAGATGCACATTTGCGCGGGACAGCTCATTTGAGATCCATCTCGCATCGCCTGTGCGGCTTGCCGTTCTTCCGTCTATAGTCATTGCCGCTTTCAATATGATATACGGTCTTTTTTGTGTTATATAGCAGAAAAATATATCGTTTAGCGCATCACATTCCTGCCTGAGTATATCCGTAACAACATTTATCCCGTTATCTTTTAAATATTGTGCGCCCTTGCCGGAAACGAGCGGATTTGGATCGGCAGAGCCGATATAGACATTCTTTATCCCTGCCTCAACAATCGCCGTTGTACATGGCGGCTGTTTGCCGTAATGACAGCACGGCTCAAGCGTTACATATATATCCGCACCATTCGGGCTTTCCGCCGCGTTCGCAAGAGCGTTGCGCTCGGCGTGAAGTCCGCCGTACCGTTCATGATACCCCTCGCCTATTATTCTGCCGTTCTTTACTATGACGGCACCTACAAGCGGATTGGGATTAACAAAGCCTGTGCCGCGCTTTGCCAGCTCTATGGCGCGGCGCAAATATTTTTCTTCCAACCGTAACACCTCAATCGTATCTTACCACATTTGCCAAAAGCTGTCAAGATAAAAATACAAACCGACCAAGCAGTATTATCATAAAATAATATTATTCACAGCTATTATTTATAGGGAGTGTGATCTTATGCTGAACGCTATTTTTGAATTGCTAAGAGCTGTGGTACTGCTTGCCGGATATGTATCGGGCAGTGCGTCATTCCCCAAGCCGCTTTCCGCGCAGGAGGAAATGATGTATCTCGATCGCTGCTCTAAGGGAGACGAGTCGGCAAAAAACATACTTATAGAGCATAATCTGCGTCTTGTGGCGCACATAGTAAAGAAATACAGTGACGATCGCAACGCGGAGGATCTTATCTCTATCGGCACGATCGGGCTTATAAAGGGTATAAATACATATGAGCCGTCAAAACAAAAAAAGCTGTCCTCATATATTTCAAGATGTATTGAAAATGAGGTGCTTATGTACCTGCGCTCACAGCGCAAGGAGCGCAGAGAGGTCTATATAGATGATGGCATCGGCGCGGACAGTGACGGTAATAATCTCACTCTCGCCGACATATTGGCAAGCGATGAACCGGATATAGCGGATGTGGTATCCGACAGCATAGAGTCAAAACGCCTTATCAGGATCATAAATAACACTCTTACCCCTGCCGAGCAAAATATAATTATCCGCCGCTACGGGCTGGGCGGCGCAAAGCGGCTCACACAGCAGCAGATCGCCGACAGTCTCGGCATAAGCCGCAGCTATGTGAGCCGCATAGAAAAACGATGTATTAATAAGCTGTCAAAGGCTTTCGGACAATAGCTTATACATTCTCCAACGCCTGAGCAAGATCAGCTATAAGATCGTCCTTGCTCTCCAGTCCGCATGACATTCTTATCATACCTGCCGGTATGCCTGCCTTGGCAAGCTGCTCATCTGTCATCTGACGATGCGTTGATGTGGCAGGGTTAAGACAGCAGGTACGCGCGTCGGCAACATGGGTTTCTATGGCGGCAAGCTTCAGATTTTTCATAAACGCCTCTGCCGCAGCTCTGCCGCCCCTGATCTCAAATGAAACCACTCCGCAGCCGCCGTTTGGCATATATTTTTGCGCCGTTTCGTAATATTTGTCACCCTCAAGACCGGAATATATAACATTTTCTATTTTCGGATGCTTCTTGAGATATTCCGCGACCGCCTGTCCGTTCTCGATATGCTTGGGCATTCTCACATGGAGCGACTCCAGTCCGAGATTGAGCAAGAACGCGTTTTGCGGCGATTGGATACAGCCGAAATCGCGCATGAGCTGTGCGGTGCATTTGGTGATAAACGCCCCTGCCATACCGAAT
>CAJONM010000007.1 GCA_905235885.1 uncultured Clostridia bacterium | reverse complement strand
CCGCCGCGTCAGCGGCGATGTCGGCACCGGAGCCTATAGCTATGCCGGTATCGGCTTCCGTAATTGCCGGCGCGTCATTTATTCCATCGCCCACCATCATGACCTTGCCGCGACTTTTATTATCTCTTACCGTCTGCGCCTTATCGTTTGGCAGGACTTGTGCTATTATTTCGTGTATGCCGACCTGTGTGCCTATGGCTTGTGCCGTTTTCTGATTATCTCCCGTCAGCATGACTACGCCAATGCCCATAGCATTTAGCTCGTCGACCGCTCTTTTACTGTCTTGCTTTATTGTGTCGGCAACTGCCGCGACACCGATCACATTGCCGTCATATGCAAATATAAGCGGCGTTTTCCCGTCATTGGCAAGCTCCGAAGCAATATTTTTGACCGTTTCAGAGACCGCTGTTTTGTCCGAAACAAAACGCATATTGCCGCCTATCGCATCATATCCATCTATTACAGCCGATACTCCGCCTCCCGGCGAAACAATAAAGCCCTCGGAAGGATGAGCCGTTATGCCTTTTTCCGCCGCGTAATCGTTTACGGCACGGGAAATAGGATGCTCGCTCTTTATTTCAAGCGAATATGCGATCTCCAAAAGCTTGCTTTCTTCATAGCCATCAATTGGCACAAGATCGGTAAGTCGCGGTTTACCCTCGGTAACAGTACCCGTTTTATCAAATATCGCAAATTGCGTTTTTCCTGTGTTTTCTATTGCCTCTGCCGTTTTAAATAAAATGCCGTGTTTGGCTCCGATCCCGCTTGCGACCATGATAGCAACGGGAGTGGCAAGCCCCAGGGCGCATGGACAGCTTATTACAAGAACGGATATGCCTCTTGCAAGTGCAAATGATATGGGCTGTCCCACCGCAAGCCATATGATTGTCGTTATGAGTGCTATAGCAATCACCGCCGGAACAAATATTCCAGACACCTTGTCCGCAACTCTGGCAACAGGTGCTTTGCCTGCTGCCGCCTCGCTGACAGTCCGTATTATCTGCCATAGCGTTGTATCCTCGCCTACGCGCACCGCGCGGCATTTGATGTATCCAGACAGATTTATCGTTGCCGCATTCACGCTGTCGCCCTCCGCCTTGTCAACCGCCATACTCTCACCCGTTAACGCCGATTCGTCAAGTGCGGTCGTGCCTTCGGTAATTATTCCGTCAACAGGCACTCTGCCGCCGGGACGGACAATGAAAATATCGTCTTTTTTCAGATCTTCTATCGGTATTTCTTTCTCCGTACCGTTCTCATATAATATAGCGGTTTCAGGCGAAAGATCCATCAGCCCTTTTATCGCATCTGTTGTTTTTCCTTTGGATCGTGCTTCCAGCATCTTGCCAACAGTAATAAGCGTCAGGATCATTGCTGTCGATTCAAAATAGAGATCATGTGCATATATATGTGGCGTATCCGACGCGGTCATGGCAAAGAGCGAATATGTGCTGTATACAAATGCTACGCCCGCGCCTATTGATACAAGCGCATCCATATTCGGCGCAAAATGGACAAGACTCTTATAGCCGTTTACAAAAAATGCCGAATTAATTATCATAACAGCTATTGTAAGAAGCATTTGAGCAAGCGCAAGCGCGATAGGATTGCCGTCAAAAAAATGAGGTAACGGCAGACCGAGCATTTCGTGCCCCATTGATATATACATCAATGCAAACAGAAATACAACAGATGATATAAGCCGTTTTTTAAGCATGAGGATAGCTTTATCATCTAAGATCATATCAGAGTGGGAGCGTTTCTCGCCGCCTGCTATACTTGCGCCGTATCCGGCTTTCCGAACAGCATCAATAACACAGGAAGGCTCAGCCGTACCTGTCACCTCCATGGAATTTGTAAGGAGATTTACAGTGCAATCCGTAACTCCATCGACCTTTAATACCGATTTCTGAACATGTGCGCTACAAGCTGCACAGCTCATACCGGTAACATCGTATCTTGCCATACTTACCCCCTGTAAAACATTCAAAAGAACATCTTTTATGATATAATTTTAACATACTGTGCCATTTTTGTCAATACAGATCATCAACAGACTTAAACTCATATCCTGCACTTTTTGCGTCGTTTATTATCCGTTCAAGAGCATATGCATTATCGGATGAAACTGCATGGAGCAGGATAATTGCGCCGTCATGAAGATACGGCATAACGCTTGTGTATGCATGATCGGCACCCTGTTGAACATTTACATCCCAATCCTTATACGCAAAGCTCCACATCACCGTCCTCATTCCGAGATCATTCGTTATTGCCAGCGTTTTTTCACTGCTTTCGCCTTCGGGCGGACGCATATATTCCATTTTGTAGCCGTATAACTCCATACATTTGTCGTTAAGCGCCGTTATCTCATCCTGAACGGTATTAACAGGCTGTTTTGGTAAATTGAGATGATTTACCGTATGATTGCCGATTATATGCCCTTCATCTATCATTCGCTTTATCAGCTCGCTCTGTCCTTCCAGATACGGGCCGGTTACAAAAAAAGCGGCCGGAGTATGTGTCTTTGATAGTGTATCCAATATCATTGCCGTAAATCCGTTTTCGTATCCCTCATCAAAGGTCAGATACAGTGTTTTCTCTCCCGAACGGTCGATATATCTTCCGTTATATTTCTCAAGCATATCAGACTGCGCCTTCGGCAGATCGGGTGCGGCGCCTTTTTTTCTTACAAACCCCCAGCCTGTGCCTGATGAGTCTAAATTATCGTATCCGCCGCTGCTGTTTACCTGAACGGTATCGGCATATTTGTTTGATCTTCCTCCGCATGCCGCTGTAATTATCATTAAAAACACGGCTGTCGTAACAATTATTTTTTTCATACATACCTCCCGCAAATATTTATATATTTTTTTAAAAAAATTGTTGAATTTTCTGTTTGCATAGTGTATAATGTATTTATAATTTGTATTGAGGTGAATAGAATTGGCATTATCACAAGAGTTTGAAGAACGCAGAAAAGTGCGTTTGCGTCAGCAGCGCATCCAAAAGGAAAGAATGCGTAAGCTTAGAAAGATTTTCTTTGCGTTACTGGGCATTCTCGCTATTGTTATTATTATACTTTGCATTACAAAATGCAGTCGAAACTCGAAAGACACAGCCGGTCAGCTTGTGACAGAAACCGAAGCACCGATGCAGACCGTTGAGCCTATAGCCACGCAAGCTGTCAGCTATGGCGGTATACCTGCCCCCTCTAAGGGCGATAATGACCTGCTTGATGTAGTTGTATCATCCGGCCAGACGCATCATGTATATCTCACATTTGACGGTGGCCCGGATCCTGATGTAACGCCCAAAATACTTGATATTCTCCGCAGATATAATGTTAAGGGTACATTTTTTGTAAACGGTACGGCAGTAGAGCAGTATTCATACCTGGCAACAAGAATGCTTGATGAAGGTCATCTGTTGGAGCCGCTTACATATTCAGCCAATTCTGATAAATTATATGCGGATAAAAGCAGTTTTATTGATGAGGTAACAAAAACATACGATGCCATTACGAAAGCTTCACTGAAGGCTGAGGATAGATTTAAGCTCTATCGTTTCCCGGACGGAAGCACCTCAAATACATTGACCGGCGCAAGCAAGGACAAATTCAAGGATGCCTTGGCGGATAACGGCTACTACTACTGTGACTGGAACACAACGATCGGAGACGAAAAAGGCACGCGTAGCGCTGAGCAGATCCTGAAATACTATGAAACATATCGTCCTAACCTCAATAATCTTATAATTAAAATGAATAACACTGAGGATAACACCTCAACGGCTGAGGCTCTTGAAACGATTATAAAGGGACTTCTTGACGAGGGATATATATTCAGTCGTTTAGACGAGATAGATTTTTCAAACGCGTCAAATACCACGATAACAACGGAAGAACCGACGGAAAGCGCGTCTGAACAGCCAACCGAGTCAACAGCCTCTGCTTTGTCTGAGACATCCGCAACATCGGCTCCTGCCTCCGCTGCAGCGTCACAAAGTAATTCTTCATCTCAGACAAAGTCCGGCACTACATCTTCAGGCACGACAATGGGAGGAAATCAAACTACGACAAACAGCGGCAATTCAACATCTGCCTTGACGCAGCAGAGCAGTAATTCCAACGCCAATCAAAATGGCAGCCAGACAAACACCGCATCAAACAGCGATGTTATCGATTCAGAATAAAGCAAGTCAAAGAGGAGAGCAAACAATATAGCTCTCCTTTTAATTTATTGCTATCTCCCCTGCCATTCCGCTTCCGTAGTACATCGGCACATCTGCTGAATATATCGTTTCGGCGAGTGGGATCGTTGCATAAATGCGCTCCGACTCATCTAATGTGTAACCGCAATAATGCATATCAACATATACATTCATAAACAGCTTATGTCTTACCTGATTTATCCCAACTGCTTCAAATTCATCCTCCAGCTCGCAATTCACAATACTTATCGGTATAATCTTTATATGCAGATTTGGTCCGTACGATGTAAGCAGCGCATATTTAGACAATGCTCCGAGCGGAATGTCAATATATGCAGGATAGTCGGCGTTTAACGCATTTTGTATATCTATTACAAGCGTTGATTTAACTGTATTTATGGTTGATGGATTTGCCTCTATTGATGTTATACGGTGATTATCGTCATATACAGCTTCAAAAAAATTCTTGAAATCATCTGTTTTGGCAATATCCTTGATGCATGCGTTTACAAGTTCAGTAAAAGCCCTGTTTGAATAATCAGAGCAGCGAGCCTTAAATGTCGGCTCTGCACGGTGGAGTATAAATACCGACACAGCGCATATACACACAAAAAGGCACGGTAAAAGCATAACCTTGCTTATACTGTGCCTTTTTCTCAATCCAAGCCGCATTACCCCCACCCCCGAATTATAATATGATATGAACGGGGGTGTTGTGATTATCTTGCTTTTGTTTCCTGCTCCTTTGCGATCATTGCCACAAATTCATCTATCGGCATTGCACCCATATCGCCGTTCTTTCGTGAACGAACAGAAACGGTGCCGTTTTCTGTATCCTTATCGCCTATGACTATCATATACGGGATCTTTTCAAGCTGAGCTTCGCGGAGCTTAAATCCAAGTTTTTCTGAGCGATCATCTATTTCAACGCGCAATATGCCTGCCGCTTCAAGCTTCTTTTTAATGTCGTATGCGTAATCCACATG
>CAJONM010000006.1 GCA_905235885.1 uncultured Clostridia bacterium | reverse complement strand
CTTCCTTTCAATTTTACCACACTTCTCTAAAAAAGAAAAGTGCATAAGTTTATTTTTCATAACTTACACACTTTATTTTACACCCTCGATAAAAATGGTCACAAGCGTTTTCGCTCGTGACCATTTTGTCTACAGTCTGAAATGATCGGGGCTGAAAAGCCCCGATCATTTTTTTATTTGTCATTTCTTGAAGCAATTACCTTATTTGCGACTTCCATCGGAGCACGCTCATATCTTACAAATTCAAATGTGAACGAGCCTCTGCCGCCGCTCATCGCGCGCAGGTCTGTTGCATACTTGTACATCTCAGACATCGGCACCTCAGCCTCAACAAGGTTAAGTCCCTTCTTATCGCTTTCGCCCATGCCCATGATTCTGCCGCGACGCTTGTTAATATCGCCTATGACATCACCCATTATCGACTCCGGTATATAGCTCTTAAGATAGCCTATCGGCTCGAGCATAACCGGTCCTGCCTGAAGCATACCTGCTTTATACGCAAGCGATGCAGCGGTCTTGAACGCCATTTCCGACGAGTCTACCGGGTGATATGAGCCGTCGAGCAATGTCGCTTTGACATTTACCATCGGATAGCCTGCCAATACACCATGCATAACGCTGTCGCGCAAGCCCTTCTCTACAGCCGGGAAGTAGTTCTTCGGAACGCTTCCGCCGAATACCTTCTCCTCAAATATAAGCTCATCCGTAAGTCCGGGCGTAAATTCGATCTTAACATGACCGTACTGACCATGACCGCCCGACTGCTTCTTATGCTTGCCTTCAACAACGGCTGTTTTTGTGATCGTTTCTCTGTACGGCGTGATCGGCTCCTCAAGGATGACCTTTACGCCATATTTATTCTTGAGCTTGCTTACGAGAACATCAATGTGCATCTCGCCCTGGCCGTTTATAAGCGTTTGCTTTGTCTCCGGATTGTTTGCGACAGTAAATGTCGGGTCTTCATCCATAAGCCTTGTAAGTCCGCTTATTATCTTTTCTTCATCGCCCTTTGATTCGGGAAGAACCGCCATCGACAGAACGGGCTGTGGGAACTCTATGCCGGTCAGGATGACATTTTTGTTTCTGTCACAAAGAGTATCACCTGTCTTGGTGAAATCAAGCTTTGTTACACAGCCTATGTCTCCTGCCTTGACAGCGTTTACCTCTGTCTGCTTCTTGCCGCATATCGTGTATACCTTACCGATCCTTTCGTTCTCGCCCTTGTTGGGGTTATAATATGTCGAATCGGATTTTATTGAGCCGGAATAGACTCTGAATATGCTCATCTTACCTACATACGGGTCAGCGATAGTCTTGAATACGACCGCAGATGTCATTTCCGACTCGCTCTGAACAAGCTCTACCGGATCGGCTGTATCCGCCTTTCTGCCTATCTCAACTATTTCCGACGGAGACGGCAGATACTTGCCTATTCCGTCCATAAGCGAACGCACGCCGATATTGGCTTGTCCGCTTCCGCAGTATACGGGGTAAATATTTCCGTCCTTGATGCCCTTTCTTATCGCATGCTTGATCTCATCGACCGTAAACGGCTCACCCTCGAAATATTTTACCATCAGCTCTTCATCGGTATCGGCTACCGCCTCCATGATCATATCACGAAGCGGAGCAACAACCTCTTCCATGCCATCCGGAACCGGAATATCTATTCTTTCGGTGCCTTCATAGCGGCGAGCTGTCATATCTATAATATCAACATAGCCCTTGTACTCATCGCCCTCTTTTATGGGATATACAAACGGCGTGATCGCCTTGCCGAATACTTCCTTCATCTGCTCAAGCGTTTTCTCATAGCCGGCGTTCTTGTCATCAAGCTTGTTTACAAAGAACACTATCGGTATATCCTTTGTCTTTGCATAATCAAACACCTGCTCCGTACCTACGCCTACGCCTGCTCTTCCGCTTACGACAATGAGACCGGAATCAGCAGCACGAACGCCTGCCTTTACATCACCGGCAAAGTCGAAAAATCCCGGCGTGTCTATTATATTATACTTGAATTCTTTCCACTTTATAGGCTCGACCGTTGTGTTTATAGAGCACTGTCTTTTGATCTCCTCACTGTCATAATCTGAAACTGTGGTGCCGTCAACTACAGAACCCAATCTCTTGACCTGACCGGCATTAAACAGCATTGTCTCGGTCAAGGTGGTTTTTCCGCACTTGCCATGTCCCATTACCACAATATTGCGAATATTTTCCATATTCCTTTTTCCTCCTTTAGACATAATCGTATACTATATATTTACCACAAATTATTTAAACATAAACAGTTTTTTATTCGTCATAGTGCACTAATTTCAGCACCATAATTCTATGAAATAGACAAACTTATTATTCCAAATATGCCAAAGATATTATGTAGCCCTGCGGCGCGTCAATTTCCGCCAGTCGGTATGTTCTGCCTCTGCATGCTGCTCTCTCTCCCGTAACATCAAGCTTCTCAAGCCCGATGCCCAGCCCAGCGCCATCAGCTTTGGCTACAGCCTCCTTACGCGTCCATATCCTCGTAAATCCGCCGTCCCTACACTGCTCGCGCTCG
>CAJONM010000005.1 GCA_905235885.1 uncultured Clostridia bacterium | reverse complement strand
TATTTTCAAAAAAAATTTTGGGGCTGTCATAAAATGACAGCCCCGATCCCCCATATATTATACATCAAGATTTGAAACATATTTGGCGTTTTTCTCGATAAAACTGCGCCGCGGCTCCACCTTCTCGCCCATGAGCAGGGTGAAGATCCTATCTGCCTCGATCGCATCGTCTATGTCAACCCGTAGGATCGTGCGCTTTTCGGGATCCATAGTCGTTTCCTTCAGCTCCGCCGGATCCATCTCGCCCAGTCCTTTATATCTCTGCACCTTCGCGCCCTTGCCAAGCTCGGCGATCGCCGCATCTCGCGCCGCCTCGTCGAATACGAACCGTTCAACGACATCCTTGTTCTTGCCCTTGAACACCTTATACAGCGGCGGCTGAGCGATATACACATGACCTTCCTCTATGAGCGGACGCATATATCTGAAGAAGAATGTAAGCAGCAGTGTCCTTATATGCGCGCCGTCGACATCGGCATCCGCCATAATGATTATCTTGCCGTAGCGGAGATTGTCGGAATTGAAATCCTCGCCTATTCCAGCGCCGAGCGCCTGAATGATCGGAAGCAGCTTTTCATTCGCGTATACCTTATCTATGCGCGATTTTTCAACATTGAGCATCTTGCCCCAAAGAGGCAGTACCGCCTGATAGCGTCTGTGTCTGCCTTGCTTGGCGCTGCCGCCGGCGCTGTCGCCCTCGACAATAAACAGCTCTGCATAGTCTGCTCCCTCATCGGTGCATCTCGCAAGCTTTCCCAGAAGCGACGCATTGCTCGTCTGCGCACCCTTTCTTGACGCTTCACGCGCTCTGCGTGCCGCTTCCCTTGCGCGTGCAGCGCTTATCGTTTTATCGATAATTGCCCGCGCGATCCTCGGATTTTCCTCCAGAAATGCCGACAGCTTATCCGACAACGCGCTCTCAACGAGCGTTCTCGCCGCGCTGTTGCCCAGCTTTGTCTTTGTCTGTCCCTCAAACTGCGCCTCCGCGACCTTGACGCTTATTACAGCCGTCAGACCCTCGCGCGTATCATCGCCTGACAGATTGTCGTCCTTTTCCTTTAAAAGATTATATTTTCTCGCGTAATCGTTAAGCACACGCGTGAGTCCGGACTTAAAGCCCGTTTCATGCATACCGCCGTCTATGGTGCGGATATTGTTGGCAAAGCTCAGGAGCGTTTCGGAATATGAGGTCGTATACTGCATCGCGACCTCTACCTCCATATCATCGCCGCGCTTCGCCTCAAAATATACTATATCGTCATGGATCGGATCCTTACCGTCGTTTATATAGCTTATGAACTCCTTTATTCCGCCCTCGGCGTACAGCTCCTCTGTCCTTACCTCCTCGCTGCGCTTATCGGAGAATATGATGCGGACGCCCTTATTGAGAAATGCCTGTTCGCTCAGACGCTTGAGCAGTACATCATAATCAAATTCAAGCGTTTCAAATATTTCCGAATCTGGAAGGAAGGTTATTTTTGTGCCTGTCCTGTCGGTATCGCCTATCACCTTCAGATCTGATGTCGGCTTACCGCGCTCATAGCTCTGATAGTGGATATGCTCGCCGTCGGATACCTCTACCTCAAGCCGCTCCGACAGCGCGTTTACGACCGATGATCCGACGCCGTGCAAGCCGCCCGATACCTTGTATCCGCCGCCGCCGAATTTGCCGCCGGCGTGCAGTATCGTCAGAACGACCTGTACGGTAGGAATGCCCTCTGTGGGGTGAATGCCGACGGGTATGCCTCTGCCGTTATCCTTTACGGTAACAGTGTTGTCCGGATTAATATCTACCTCTATCCTGTCGCAATAGCCGGCAAGCGCCTCGTCTATGGAATTGTCGACGATCTCGTATACGAGATGGTGCAGTCCAGTTATCGAAACCGAACCGATGTACATACCGGGGCGTTTGCGTACCGCTTCAAGCCCCTCAAGCACTTGTATTTGGTTTTCGTCGTATTTTTCCTCTACTCTTGTTTCAATATTGTCATTCATTTATATTCATTCCTTTCTTGCTTATCCCTGCCGGCTTGGCGCGGCTCGTAAGAATTTTTGACGACAGCGACGACAAATATACCCTCTCGCTGTCGCCGCGCACCGTAACGACATATGACCTCGGCAGATCGTCCGCCGTATTTATGATAGCACCGCTGCGCTCGGCGTTTGGCAGGAAATTGCGTCCCTGTCGCGATACGGTAGTGTTGTCCATATCAAAAATGCCTATTATCTCCTCTTTGGTGACTATACAGTCATTGCTTATTCTCAGATACATTATACAACCGCTCCGTTCTCTATGTGAAACAGCTTTGTTTCGGTATCTCTGTCTATCAGATCCGTGTCGGTCGATGTGATAAGCACCTGCTTATCGCGTATTCTCTCCGACAGGTACATACGGCGGTTTATATCCAGCTCGCTCATAATATCATCAAGGAGCAGCACCGGATATTCGCCCTTTGCATCCTTTATATATTCCGCCTGCGCGATCTTCATGCACAGCGCCGCCGTCCGCTGCTGTCCCTGTGAGCCGAACAGCCGCGCCTCGTTGTCGTTTACATATATCGCCAGATCATCGCGCTGAATGCCGTATTGCGACGATCCCATTTCAATCTCACGCGCTTTTCGCGCGTAAAGATAGTCATATATCGTCTCTTTTGATACCTGGTCCGTTTTTATGCTCGGCATATATCTGACGCATAGCTTCTCGCCCGATATTTCGGACTGTATCCTTTGCGCGGCATTGTTTATCTTTTCGACAAACTCGGCTCGCGCCGTCATTATCTGCGCCGCGTTCTGCGCAAGCGACTCATTCCATACATCGAGCGTCGCGTCCTCTCCGGCGGTGCGGATTGATCTGAGCAGGCTGTTTTTCTGGTTGAGCACCTTGTTATATTCCATCAGCGCCGCCATATATGACGGATATATCTGACTTACGGAGCTGTCCGTAAATCTGCGTCGCGCCTGCGGCGAGCCTTTTACCAGATCAAGATCCTCGGGCGAGAACATCACCACATTAAGGTAGCTCATAAGCCGACTCAGCTTTAGTATCGGCACTCTGTTTATCATGATCGACTTCCGCCCGTTGCGTAATATCCGCATTTGCGCTCTGTATTCGCGCCCGGACGATTCAAAGTCCAGCGTAAGCCGTGCATGGTCGCCACTGAAGCCGATAAGCTCCCTGTCCGTTTTCGCGCGGTGGCTACGCCCCTGCGCGAACAGGTAGACCGCTTCAAGAATATTCGTTTTCCCCTGCGCGTTATGCCCGTATATGATATTGGTGCGCGGTGAAAATTCCAGCAGCGCATCGTCATAATTGCGGAAGCCCTGCATCCTTATACTTTTTATATACATCAGATCACCGAAATCTCAAACTCTTGGCTGTCAAATTCAAGCGTTACGACATCGCCGGGGCGTATCTTTTTGCCCCGCGCGGTGCAGATCTCGCCGTTTACCGACGCGCAGCCGTTTATCACCATATCCTTTGCCTCCGCGCCCGAATACGCGATGCCGGCAAATTTTATCAGCTGATCGAGCTTTATATATTCGGTCAATATTTTTACTTCCGTCTTTTCCATAATCACCTCTATTTAATGGAGCGCGTCACGCTCTCAACGCCCTGAAGCTGTTTGAGCTTCTTTGTAAGCAGAGCAAGGTCGGCGGTGTTTTGTATCTCAACGCCTATCTCGATCACCGCGTTCCCCGATTTATTGACATACGCGTTTGCAGACTTGAACGGTATTTGCAGATTTACAAGAATATTCGTAACATCAAGCAGCATACCGTTGCGATCCCTGCCCTCTATGCGTATATTCGTGATATACGATGACGCGCGATCATCCCCCCATGAGACTTCGATAAGCCTTGCCTTGTCAAGCTCGGATAGATTTGTCGGCTTGATATTTACACAATCGGCGCGGTGCACGCTCACGCCTCTGCCCTTGGTGATAAAACCTACTATGTCATCGCCGGCTACAGGATTGCAGCAGCGTGCCAGACGAACAAGACAGTTATCTATGTCCTTGACGACTATTCCTCTTGAGGGATGCTTGCGTTTGCTTGTATCGTCATGAGCATTTTCAGCAATATCCTTGAGTGCGGTCGCCTTCTCTTCCTCTTTCGCTCCCTTGAGCCACTCTTCTCTGAGTCTCATGACGACCTTTGACGCGGTAAGTCCGCCGTAGCCGACACCGGCATACAGATCGTCCAACGAATTGAATCCGTAGCGTTTGATTATCGGATCTATCCATTCAGGGTGGAAAAGCTGAGCGTGGGTGTTCCCCAAACGGCGCATCTCGCGCTCTATCTGCTCCTTGCCCTCTTCTATATTTTCATCTCTGCGCTCGCGTTTGAACCACTGGTTTATCTTGTTGCGCGCGCGTGAGGTGCGGCATATTTTCAGCCAGTCGCGGCTCGGTCCGTGATGGTTTGCCGTAAGGATCTCAACTATGTCGCCCGTCTGAAGCTCGTATGTGTTCGGAACGATGCTGCCGTTTACCTTCGCGCCGCTCATTTTATATCCGACCTCGGAATGTATCGCAAACGCAAAGTCTATTACAGTGCTCGATACGGGCAGTGATATTACCTTGCCCTGCGGCGTAAATATGAATACCTCATCATCAAACAGGTCGACCTTGAGGGTATTAAAGAAATCGTCCGAATCGATTATGTTTTGCTGCGTGTCCAAAAGAGTTCGCACCCATTCGAGCTTGGCGTCCATTTCATTTTCGCCCTGCTTACCCTCTTTGTACTTCCAGTGCGCCGCTATGCCCGTTTCGGCTATGCGGTGCATCTCCTGCGTCCGTATCTGTATCTCAAACGGTGTTCCGTCGGGCCCTATAACGGTCGTGTGCAGAGACTGATACATATTCTTTTTCGGCATTGCTATATAGTCCTTGAACCTAAGCGGAATGGGCGTGTACATATCATGCACTATTCCCAGCACCGTATAGCAATCCGGTATGGTGTTTACAATAACGCGCACAGCGAAAAGATCGTAGAGTGCCTCCATTGTCTTGTGCTGCGTGAACATTTTCCGCCATATACTGTAAAAATGCTTTGCGCGTCCTGTAACCTCGCCCTCTATGCCGTATTCTTCAAGCTTCTTTTTGAAAATATCTATAATGTCGGCGATATACTTATCGCGCATACTTTTTTTCTGATTTATGTTTTCGCTGATCTCCTCATACGCGATCGGATCGAGATATTTCAGCGCCAGATCCTCAAGCTCTATCTTTATCTTTGCGATACCGAGTCTGTTTGCGAGCGGCGCGTATACATCAAGCGTTTCCTTCGCTATCCTGAGCTGCTTATGAGCCGGCATATATTTAAGAGTACGCATATTATGCAGCCTGTCGATCAGCTTTATTATTACGACGCGTATATCCTTTGCCATGGCAAAGAACATCTTTCTCAGATTTTCTACCTGCTGCTCTTCCTGCGTCGTGTACTTTATCTTTTTCAGCTTTGTAACGCCTTCTACAAGGTCCGCCACAGGCGTGCCGAAAAGTGTTGCTATATCATCGTATGTGCAGTTGGTATCCTCTATAACATCGTGAAGCAGACATGCGGCAATAGTTGTCGTGTCAAGCGAAAGCTGCGCGGCTATATACGCCACCTCTACGGGGTGTATTATATACGGATCACCGCTCTTACGCATCTGTCCTTTATGAAGACTGTACGCGAACCGATATGCCACATACACCATATCGGTATTGGCGGTGGGCGCGTATATATCCACCATATCAATGATCTCGTCAATGAGCTTATCCGTATCCTTAATGTCTCGTTCCGGTATCTTATCCGGCCCTAAAATAGTTCTTTTATCAATATCTGTCATAAATAAGCCCTCCTTTCCCGGATCATTCTTTGATCTGTATATCGTTTAGCAAGAGCTGCGCCGACTCAACACCCTGATATGAATTTACATCAAGCCTGAACGCTATATGCACCAAGTCACCCTTTTTGAGCAGCCGCGCATATTCGCCCATCCCAAACCCTATGCAGGCGGCGCTTACGCCGTCCTTTTCTATTTGCATACGAAGATGCTTTCCGTCCGCGCCGACGGCGGAGACGGATGTGACAGTAGCGTTTGTTATGCCGAATATCGGTCT
>CAJONM010000004.1 GCA_905235885.1 uncultured Clostridia bacterium | reverse complement strand
CGGTACAGCCGTCTGAAATCGCTGTTGAGCTTGAGAATGTGTCTCTTTTTAGCAAACACAGGGGGACGATCAAATCCCCCTGCGCTGTCTTTTGCGTTCATATATTATTTATCTGAAGTCGTAAGCAGTTTTCTGCCCTTTGCGCGTCTTGCGGCAAGAACCTTCCTGCCTGCCTTTGTCGCCATTCTTGCTCTGAAGCCGTGTACCTTAACTCTCTGACGCTTCTTCGGCTGATATGTCATTTTCATAGCTATCTGCACCTCCCGTATCTTTATATACAGCCCAAATCCGACTGTATTCATTTCCGAATTTCAGACACCTCACTTATTATATCGGCATATGTTCCTTTTGTCAAGACCGTTTTTAAAATATTTTTTGAAAAAATTTCAAAATATACTTGATAATTTTGTCGTTTTTTGATAAAATGTATGTAATACAAGTGCAGTTTTGCTGCGAATTTTGTCAATTAATATATTTAAACATTTTTATGGAAAGGAAAAACAGATATGGAAGCTACAATTCTCATAGTTGAAGATGAAAAGAATATAAACGAGGTGCTTGCGTTTACATTTGACAAGGAAGGCTACAAAACGCTTTCGGCATATGATGGCATTACAGGCGTTGAGATGTGCAAAAAAAACGATCCCGACCTCGTATTGCTTGACATAAACCTGCCCGGTATGGACGGTATGGACGCGTGCAAGGAGATACGCAAATCCTCGAATGTGCCGATAATCATGCTTACGGCTCGCGAGGATGAGGTCGATAAAATAGTAGGGCTTGAGCTGGGCGCGGATGATTACATAACAAAGCCGTATTCGGCAAGAGAGCTGTCGGCGAGAGTTAAAGCGCTTCTGCGCCGCTCGGATATATCCTCAAAGGCTCCTGCTCAGGACTCAAACACCATAACCTCCGGCGATGTCGTTATAAACATTGATCGCTATGAGGTCAAAAAGAACGGCAGGATACTCGATATTACTCTTCGTGAATTTGAGCTGCTCAAGTTCCTTGCAGTTGCTCCGGATCAGATATTCTCACGCGAGGTCTTGCTTGAAAATGTATGGGGCTACGAATACCTGGGCGATGTAAGAACGGTCGATGTTACCATACGCCGTCTGCGCGAAAAGATCGAGGACGATCCGAGTATGCCGCGCTATATAATGACAAAGAGGAGCATCGGCTACTATTTCAATAAAATCTGACAAAGGGACTGCAATAAATGTTTAAAAGTATCCGTTCAAGAATATCTGCTCTGTTCGTGCTGCTCGTTGTCATAACGGAGCTTGTGGTCGGTCTGGTGAGGATCGGCTCATTCAACCGCAGCATCAAAAACGAATATGAAAAAACGATAGCGAATGTTTTTACGGAAGAAATGATCGCCACTCTTACGGAGGCGGCAAACGCGGTATCGGTCTCCGACGGCGAAGAGGGCGAGGAGATCATCATGAGCCGGTACGGGCCGGAGGCTATCGGGAATATATCGGATATAGTGATGCAGCATTCGGACGAGCTGGGTATCGGCGCGGAGGTCAGCTACAGGCTTCTTGACAGCAACGGTGATGTGCTTTTTTCAAGCACATCCCGCGAGCTTGAAGACACTGCCGACATCATAGCCGGCGCCGCCGACGGTGAGTCGGTAACGGTACGCAACAACGGCAGCATCTTCTACGCGCTGCCGCTTATGGGCGATGACGGCGTGGCGTATATCGTATATATATCAAATACTCTTGATATGCTCCATAGGCTCACATCCCATATGTGGGTAAGCCTCCTGATACTTATCCTTATATCAGCGGTGGCGGCATATTTCATTTCATTCATAATAGTGCGCTCGGTCACCATGCCCGTTTCACAGCTCGTTACGCTCGCGCAGCGGCTTGCGGACGGAGAAAAGGTCTCCGCCGCCGAATACAACCGCCGCGATGAGATAGGCAAGCTTGCAAACGCGCTTATACATCTTTCCGATACAAGCAGAGAATACGCGCAGCGCTCGGATGCCGAAAGAGAAAAGCTGGAGGCAATTCTGGAAAATATGACAGACGGCATACTCGCGTTTGATATGCGCGGAAAGCTGACACATATAAATCCGGAGGCAAAGCGGCTTATAAACCGCTCGTATATTGACGATATAACATTCAATAAATTCTTCAAGGAAATAAATGCAAATATAACTCTTGAGGATCTCCATTTTACCGTCAACAATGATTCGACAGAAAGACAGATAACCATAAACGGACACCTGTTGCAGCTGAGCTTTGTGATATTCTCACGCGACAGCAGCGAGGGCGGAGTTATAGTTATAATACACGATGTAACAAAGCATGAGCGGCTTGAGGGAGCGCGCCGCGACTTCGTTGCGGATGTATCGCATGAGCTCAGAACGCCGCTGACGGTAATAAAATCCTATGCCGATATTCTTGCCGACACGCCCGACGCCGAGCCGGAGCTCAGGACAAGATTTCTTAACACCATATCATCAGAAACCGACAGGATGACAAATATAATATCGGATCTGCTGACGCTGTCAAAGCTGGATGTTGATGCAAACTATACGCGTCCGACACAGGATATCGATATCCGCTCCATGCTCGACGGGCTTGTGGAAAGACTGTCTCTGACGGCGAAAAAGAAAGATCAGAAGCTTATATATACACCTATGAACGATGTGCCCACTATCCGAGGCGACCGCGACGGGCTGGAGCGTGTGTTTACAAATATCATCTCAAACGCGCTTAAATATACACCGTCCGGAGGCGAGATAAATATTTTCTCAAGCAAGGTATATAATGATATTATTGTAAAAGTCTCCGATAACGGTATAGGCATACCAAAGAATCAGCTTCCGAATATATTTGACCGCTTCTACCGCGTTGATAAAGCGCGGTCTCGCGACAAGGGCGGCACCGGACTCGGACTTGCGATAGCCAAGCAGACGATAGAATCATCGTTCGGCGGCAAGATAGTAATATCGAGCGAGCTTAATAAGGGTACCGATGTAAGCATAAATATTCCGATACAAAACACAAAAAGGACCTCATGATCTGAGATCCTTTTTCTTTTATGCTCTTTATTCAGCCACGAACGGAAGGAGCGCTATCTGTCTTGCTCTCTTTATAGCCGTTGTGAGCTGTCTCTGATGCTTTGCGCAGTTTCCGCTTATTCGTCT
>CAJONM010000003.1 GCA_905235885.1 uncultured Clostridia bacterium | reverse complement strand
GCTACGAACAAACGGGACCGCTCGGAGTACACCAGTACGCCGTCGGGTCCTCAAAGCTTCGCTTTGATCCCGTTTGTCCGTTCTGACACTTTTTTTCCTACCCCCATAACAGAGGGGCTGTAAAAAAACTGAGTTTTTTACAGCCCCTTCTTTTTACACTTCATCTATCGTTTTAAGGACATCATTGCACATTGATTTTATCTTTTGCTTGTACGCGTCTATTTCCTGCGTTATCTGCAGCATTTCCCTGTGCTTTTTGATATGCTCCTCGTCTATCTGGCGTGCAAGACGCGTCGCGTCGAGCTTGGCGCGGTTTACGATTGCCTGAGCTTCCATTGTTGCGTTATTTTTAATATCCTGTGCTGATTGGCGCGCAACATCAAGGGAATGGTGAAGGGTGTCCTCTATCGTCTTATAATTCTCCACCGTTTCCGAGAGCAGCCGCGTCTTTTCTTTCAGTGCGACATTTTCCTTGCAAAGAGCTTCATAGTCCTGTATCACCAGATCCAGAAAATCATCGACCGCATCACAGTCATAGCCCTTGAGCTTTCTTTCAAATTCCTTATTCTGAATGTCTATCGGTTTTAACATAAGATCACCACCATTTTATATATACTGTTTCAGTGTAATGTGTATGCGCCCTTTTCGGGTCTCGCCGTCAAAGCTGTGTATAAGAAATCTGCCGCTGCCTCTTATCGAGAGCAGATCGCCCTGCTTTACAGGCTCTGAGGCTTTTAATATTTCCCGATGATTGAGCTTGACCTTGCCGCCGGCTATTAGCGATGCCGACCGAGACCGCGAAACGCCTGCCGCCGCGCCTACCGCCGCGTCAAGTCGATTTGACGCGCATACCGCGCCTATCGTTTTATATTTCCGCTCTATTGTAATATCGCGAAAATCGGAGATCTCCGTTACGGTAACTCCCTGATTGCCTATTTTTTTCAGGTTATCCTTTATATATGAGCCTATGTCGCTGTGCGCGAACACATAGGCATATCCGTCATATACGACAATATCGCCAAGCTTTGATGAGGATATTCCCAAAGACATAAGCGTCCCCAGATAATCACGGTGCGTAAGCTGCCGCGTAAAGCCGCCCTCGACCTTGTAGCATACTATCGGCATCTGAGAGGGATCCGGCTCGTACCAGTCGGGGAAAACGCCCATTATCTTTTTCTCGGCGTCATGATAGCCGCCGAAGAAAACGACGCTGTAGCCTATGGGGTAGGGAGCCGTATCCAATACCACCGTTTGCTCATATCCGTCAAGGAAATCGGAGAATACCGCGCTGCCGTATTTATCACACAGCGAAAACAGATCGTTGGCGCGTGCCGCCGTCAGCTTATCAATATCTTTGCTTCTTTCCACTCATTACAACACCTTTCGGAGCTATGCAGAATATACTCGGACAAATGCGTGAGAACGGACAGTCAATGCCCTCCGCCGCACCGCATATGTAATCTACTATGCGCCGCGCTTCGTTATTTTCCTGTATCTCGGACACATCAAAAATTACGATCCTGCCTTCCTTTACCTCGCGGACTATTTTTATGCTGTCGTCGAAGCTTGTGGGTGTTATGAGCGTTACCTCAACTCCTGTAAGATCCCTTACGATGGGCGGAGTTGTTTTTCGCGTATCATACGCGGAGGGAACGGTGCGCTGCGCGGAAAAGCTCTGCCGCGGACGGGACGGAGTCACGCTCCTGCGCTCAGGTGCTCTCTGCTGCGGCTCCTCGTAATCATCCTCATCATCCTTTTTAAGGAATGAGAATAATCTCTTTCGGGGTTCCTCCTCGTATTCGTCCTCGTAATCGTCGTAATCGTCGTAATCGTCCTCATAATCGCGCCCTATGAATACGCGTTTTGCAGTGTCGATAAATGACATTGTTTTTCCTCCTTTTAGATATTGTAGTTTCTTTTTCCGAATATGGCGCTGCCTATCCGTACCATTGTTGAGCCGTATTTTATAGCTGTTTCAAAATCGCCGCTCATACCCATTGACAGCTCTTTCATTTCCACATTCTTATAATTTTTTGATTTTGTTTCGTTAAACAGCCGCTGCATGGCGCTGAAGCATTCATCCGCGCTGCCTATGAGCGGAGCGATAGTCATAAGCCCTTTTATATGGGTGTAACGAAGCTTTTCGGCGTGGAGCAGAAGATCATCAAGCTCCGCGGCGGAAATGCCCGACTTTGACTCCTCGCCGGATATATTGACCTGTATCAATATATCAATATGCCTGTCGTTTGCGGCGGCGAGCCGCTCGATCTCGTCTATGAGCTTTATCGAGTCAACGCTGTGGATCATACAGCATCGGTTTATTATATATTTGACCTTGTTCGTTTGCAGATGCCCTATAAGATGCCATTTTACCGGCAGAACATCATCAAATTTGTCGCGGACCTCCTGCGGCTTGTTTTCACCTATATCCGTAACGCCAAGTTCTATTGCCTCGTTCATCATTTCCGCCGGATGTGTTTTTGTGACGGCTATAAGCGTTATATCACTTCTTTTCCTGCCGCTTTTTTCCGCCGCCGCCGTTATTCGTCTT
>CAJONM010000002.1 GCA_905235885.1 uncultured Clostridia bacterium | reverse complement strand
ATTATGACGCGATACAATATGATTGCGACAAATGCAAGGACACCGGATACGATGAAAATAACGGACGCTGCTCTTGCTTTAAGCAAAAGCTCATAGACCGCCTTTACGCCGGATCTAATATGGAAGGGCTTCTGGACGGCAAAAGCTTTGATCTTTTTGATATGGACTATTATTGCAAAAATAAAATGGAAGGTCATAACACCACTCCGTATGACAATATGGTAAAAATAAAGGAGCGCTGCCAAAAATTTGCCGAAAATTTCGATAACGAAAAGAAAAGCATTATGTTTATCGGCGATACGGGGCTTGGCAAAACATACCTGTCAAGCTGTATTGCAAGAGAGGTAATGGATCAGGGCAGGACGGTCGCGTATATCCGCGCGGCGAAGCTGTTTTCGCTGTTTGAGGACGAGCGGTTCGGACGGGCCGAGGGAGAAACGGACGAGCTGTGCCGCGCCGATCTTCTCATAATAGACGATCTGGCAACAGAGGTGCAGTCAAAAAACAACAGCGCATATATATTGGAGCTGTTAAACGAGCGAATGAGCCGCGGTAAGAGAATGATAATAAATACAAACATAGGCTTCGGCGGACTTGAAAAGCTTTATACAAAGAGATTTACCTCGCGGCTTATGGATGAATTTGAGATACTCTATTTTTACGGTGATGACATAAGGAAGCAGAAGCTGTTCCGCAGTCGTGGAAAAAATTAAAAAAAGGGTTGTAATTTTTAAACCAAAGTAGTATAATTGATAAAAAGCAGCGGGAGCTTGTGAGACAGGCTGAGAGGAGGGCTTCACCCTCGACCGTTGACCTGATTCGGATAATGCCGGCGTAGGGATGCATATTAAAAAGATGTATTTACGGAAAGCTGCCGAACGGGGTGCTTTCCGTATTTTATTTAAGGAGAAAAGGTTATGATAAAAATAAACGGAGAAAATATCGCTGCCGACGGCAGGACTATAGAGGAGTATATAACCGATAAGGGATATGATAAAAGCCGTATAGCGGTAGAGCTGAACGAGCGCATCGTATCAAAATCGGATTATAAAAACATCGTCTTAAAGGACGGCGATACAGTAGAAGTCGTAAACTTTGTAGGAGGTGGTTGATATGCTGCCGACAAAAGAGGAAATGACAGCCGCGCTCAGGATAAGGCAGGGTGAGGAGCTGACCGAAAAATTCTCACGCTCGACCGTCGCTGTATGCGGACTGGGCGGACTCGGCTCTAATATCGCTATATCTCTTGCGCGCGCCGGAGTAGGCAGACTTATACTTATAGATTTTGATAAGATAGACATCACCAATCTGCACAGGCAGCAGTATAAGGCGGAGCAGGTGGGAATGTATAAGACCGCGGCTCTGTCGGATAATCTGCGCGAAATAGCACCGTATACGGAGTTTGTCTGTCATACAACACGCATTGACGAGGACAACGCCGTAGGCATTTTAAAAGACGCCGATGTCATATGCGAGGCGTTCGACGCCGCAGACAGCAAGGCAATGCTCATAAATACGGTAAGATCGCAGCTCCCCCATAAATATATAATTGCCGCATCGGGTATGGCAGGATGGGGCAGCGTAAACGATATAAAAACGCGCAGAGTATCAAAGGGATTTTATATTTGCGGTGACGGGAAAAGCGATGTTTTAACATCGGCTTCTCTTTTGTCATCGCGCGTTATGGCGTGCGCCGCACATGAGGCGCATATGGTATTGCGCCTGCTTTCGGGAGAAGAGGACGCTTAAAAAGAAAGGAACGGTAAAATGGATAATGATAAGCTTATATTAGGCGGCAGGGAATTTGGCTCGCGGTTTATTCTCGGTTCGGGGAAATATTCGCTCAAGCTAATAGAGGCGGCGGTAAAATACGCAGGAGCTGAGATAATAACCCTGGCGGTGCGCCGCGCGAACACGCGCGAGACGGAAAATATAATAGACTACATCCCCAAGGGTGTAACGCTGCTTCCGAATACGAGCGGCGCGAGGACCGCGGAGGAAGCGGTTCGTATAGCGCGGCTGGCAAGAGAGATAGGCTGCGGTAATTTTGTAAAGATAGAGATAATGCGCGATACGAAATACCTTCTGCCCGACAATCAGGAAACGATACGCGCAACGAGCATACTTGCCAATGAGGGGTTTGTCGTTCTGCCGTATATGAATCCCGACCTTAACGCCGCGCGTGACCTTGCAGGGGCAGGTGCGGCGGCAGTTATGCCGCTTGCCGCGCCGATAGGCTCAAACAAGGGTCTTGCGGCAAGGGAATTTATACAGATACTCATAGACGAGATAGATCTGCCGATAATCGTCGATGCCGGCATAGGCAGACCGTCACAGGCGTGCGAGGCTATGGAAATGGGCGCGGCGGCGATAATGGCAAATACCGCGCTTGCTACATCCGGCGACATTCCCATGATGGCAGGTGCATTCCGCCGCGCGATAGAGGCAGGGCGCATGGCGCATCTTGCCGGGCTTGGCAGAGTTCTTTCAAGGGGCGCGTCCGCGTCCGATCCGCTGACGGGCTTTTTAAGAGATTAGGAGATACGGTAAATGGAAAATACATTTT
>CAJONM010000001.1 GCA_905235885.1 uncultured Clostridia bacterium | reverse complement strand
GCGTGAGTGCGCTGAACACGAGCGATACCGCCATTATTGCAAGCAGCTCCGCGCCGTCGGGCGTTGCCGGATATATTATTTTATATATCGGCTGTGCCAAAGCGATAAACCCTATGGCACAGGGGAGTATGAGCAATATGGAGATAAGAAACGAATATGCCGTTTTCGACGATGCTTCCTTTGTATCGCCCCTTGCCAATGCTCCGGCGATGGACGGAACGAGCACCGTTGCGAACGCTATATTCAGAGCGAGCGGCATATTGAATATCGTATCGCTTTTTGAGAGCATTCCCGACAGATATACCGCCGCCTCGTTAAGCTGTGCCGCGGTCGGGTTTGCGATAAACTCCGCCACGCCCGCGCTTGTCGGTATGCCCGACGCGTACGCTGCCTCGATGCCGCGCGTTATCGTCGCAAGGTCAACGACTCTGTTTATCGCCGTAATGATAGATGCAAGCGATATGGGAACGGACAGCATCAGTATCATTTTCATAAGCCGTCCCGTAGATGTCTTAAGCTCGGATACGGATGCCTGGCGGATCTTTTCCTCAAGCCCCTTTTTTTGTCTGAGATAGAACAGGGCGAGGTATATAAACGATATCAGCGTTGCCAGCGAGCTTGCCGCGTTCGCCCATGCCGCGAGTATCTCCGGCGGCGTTACGACCGCGCCTTCTGCGTTATACAAAAATGCGATCCGCGCCGCGTATTCCATTATGCGCGGCATTTCCCCGACAGTAACGAGCACGAGGATTATCGTAAGACCGCATTTAAACACTTGCTCCATCATCTGCGAGAAGCTCGTCGCGCGCATGTCGTTGAGCCCCTGAAAATATCCGCGTATTACAGACGATATACATACAAAAAATATCGATGGCGCAAGCGCGCGCATGACATACTGCGCTCCATCCATATTCATAATATATACCGCTATGAGATCCGAGCCTAAATACAGTATCGCCGCGCATACCAGCCCCACAACGGAAAACAGCGTAAATGCCGTCCTGAATATCCTGTGCGCCGAGCGGTAATCGCCCAATGCGGCACGCTCCGATACCATTTTCGCTATCGCGTTGGGAATGCCTACCGAGGATATTGCCAGAAGCACCGTATATACCTGAAAGCCTGCATTATAAAAACCGTTGCCGGTGTTGCCGAAGCCGTTTATGTTGGTTATCACCATGCGGTATACCAATCCGAGCGCTTTTACGGCGATCTGCGCAAATAATATCATTATGACATTCCCCATAAAGGAATGCTCTTTTTTCATGCCTGTTGTATTCATACGAGTCCCTCTTATAATATATGTTCTATTCTATTATACTATCATTAACGTTTTTTTTCAAGTGTCATTGCTGTTTTTTTCGTAAATCTCTTGACTTTATTTTGTAATAATAGTAAAATATAATGAGACAGATGTATTTACGGAACGGAGGATTTATATGATAATAACCACCTCTCCCAAAGGGACGGAGGATCTGCTGCCGCAGGACAGCTACAGATGGCATTTTCTGGAAAAGAGCTTTAAGGAAACGGCGGATATATATAATTTTAAGGAAATACGGATACCGACATTTGAGCATACCGAGCTTTTTGAGCGCGGCGTCGGCGACACGACAGATGTTGTGGAAAAGCAGATGTATACATTTACCGACAAGGGCGGCAGAAGCGTAACGCTGCGCCCGGAGGGTACGGCGTCGGTCGCGCGGAGCTTCGTTCAGAACAGCCTGTACGCGTTGCCGCTGCCGATGAAGATGTTTTATAACATATCGTGCTTCCGCTATGAGAACAAGCAAAAGGGACGGCTGCGCCAGTTCCACCAGTTCGGCGTGGAGGCGTTCGGCTCGTCGGAGCCTACAATGGACGCGGAGGTAATATCTCTTGCGCTTACATTTCTTGATAAGGTCGGGCTTAAAAATCTTGCGGTCAATATAAATTCCATCGGCTGCCCCGAATGCCGCAAGGCATACAGTGCCGCGCTTCGGGAATACCTGAAGCCGCATTATGATGAGCTTTGCGACACCTGCAAGGGAAGATTTGAGCGCAATCCGCTGAGGATAATCGACTGCAAGTCAGAGCAGTGCCAAAGTCTTGTTGCAGGCGCACCGACTATCCTCGACTATCTGTGTGATGATTGCAGACGCCATTTTGACGCGTTCAAGGCGTGTCTTGACGGTATGGGCATAGTGTACAAGGTCGATACGGGCATAGTTCGCGGTCTTGACTATTATACAAAGTCCGTATTTGAGATAATAAGCGGTGATTTTACCGTATGCGGCGGCGGACGATATGACGGGCTTGTCGAGGAGATAGGCGGAAAGCCATGTCCGGCGGTCGGGTTCGGGCTTGGCATAGAGAGGCTTCTGCTCCGGCTTGACGAAACCGGCATAGCGATACCCGAGCCGGAGCCGGT